>JAGQRJ010000329.1 GCA_020425635.1 Planctomycetota bacterium
CGCCGCCGCCCGCACCGCCGCCGCCACCGCCCGGGCTCGTGGGCGGAGGGGGGCCGAGGGGAGGCGCGAGGTAGTCCAGCACCGACTTCACGAACTGGCGGCGCTGGGCCTGCGGGAGGGCTTCGACCGGGAAGCCCGCGACCACGGTGGCGCCGCGGCGACCGACCGCGGCCACCCCGGCCCCGGCGTTGTCGTAGCGCAGCAAGGCCTCACCGCCGGTGAGGGCCGCGAACACGTCGGGGGACGCGAGCTCGTAGCGACCCCGGTCGAAGGCGAGGACCGGGAGTCCCGCGAACTCGACCGGGCTCCCGGGTCCAGGCTGCGCGACCCGGGTGCCCGCGTCGTCGCCGCGGTAGCCGGCGCGGAGGGTGGCGTTGAGGAACGCCGCGCCGCCAGAGCGCGCTTCGAGGTCCCAGCCGAGCTCGGTGCCGCTGGCGAGCAGGCGCCCGCCGCCAGCGAGGTAGCTCGTCACGATCCCCTGCTCGGCGGGGTCGAAGGTGCGGTCGACCGAGCCCTCACGCCCGAGGATCCAGTCGGTGAGCGAGTGCGCGTTGGGGTCGATCGCGCGCAGGGCTTCGTTGGCGACGAAGTCGACCGCGGCGTTCGCCGGCAGGTTCGGACGCAGCGCTGCGACGTGTTCGATCGCGTCGTCGTAGCGGAACATGCCCAGGGCGTTCGCGACCTCGCGGGTGTGGCGGTAGAGGCGGTCGAAGCCGTCGACCAGGAGCACGGCATTCTTGGGCTCGCCGACGACGACGCCTCCGACCCGGCTCCCGAGGCTCTCGCCGCCGGCGTTGACGCCCGCGACCCGCACGAACAGCGCTTGCCCGGGGGTCAGCCCGGTCAGCGTCGCGCTCGTGCCGGAGACCGTCTGGCCGTTGTCGAAGCCGAAGCCGTTGGGGCTCGTGTAGAGCGTGTAGCGGTCGGGCATGGCCAACGGCTCCAGGGGGTCGGGCACCGGCGTCCACGAGACGCGGACGGCGCCGCCGCCGAGGTTCGTGATCGTGAGCCCCTCGGGGGGCAGCGGGACGACGGTCGCGTTCGGCACCAGCGAGCGCAGCACTCCCTTGTAGATCGCGCGGGCCGCCACGTGGCGGAACTCGGGGCTCCGCAGCTTCGCGGCGTCGTCGACGTGGTCGTGGAAGCCGAGCTCGATCAGGCAGCCGACCATGGTGCGGCACTCGCGGACCTCGCCGAAGTTGGCGAGCAGGACGCCGCGGTCGCGCCAGGTCGGGTCGACCTCGCCCTGCACGCTCCGCATGATCTCGCTCTGGATCCTGCGCCCGTAGGCGTCGGCGGCGGCCTGCAGTCCTGCGGGGTAGCTCTGGGTGCCCTTGCCGCTGCGGCCGTTGCCGTAGACGTAGGTCCCGCAGCCGGTGCCGCCGCCGCCGTTGGTGTGCAGCGAAATGTAGGCGAAGTCTTGCCGCCAGGTCCCGGCGTAGCCGCCGGCGAGCCACACCGCGTATTCGGGGCGGATCGTGACTTCGCCGCGCGCGCTGGAGAAGCCCTTGTAGGTCAAGAACGCCTTGGAACCCTCCCGCCAGCGCGGCTCGCCGCTCGGGCCTACGCCGCCGCCGAAGCGCACGCCGTCGGCGATCACGACGCCGTTGTCCGAGGTCTGGTTGACCAGCACGACCTTCCCCGCGGTGCCGGCGTCGAAGTGGAAGTCGCCGAGGAAGCGCCAGTGGTTGCCCATGACGGACTGGTCGACGGTGACCTCCGTGACCCCGCCGGTGTGGTGTACGCGGTAGCGCGCGCCGCGGGTGCGGTTGCCGCCGTGGGTGAACCAGGCGTAGACCGGGTAGTGGCCCGCGCGGGGCAGGTTGGGCTGGAAGGTCGCGCTGGCCGTCACGGCGCTGGCCCCGCCGGCGTAGCGGTAGCCGCTGCCGTAGTAGCCGCGGGTGCTGCTCGAGGCGGTCCAGGTCCCGCTGTAGGTCGCCTGGCTCTCGTCGACGATCACCTCCGCCGTCTGGTAGCTGCGTTCACGCACCGACTCCACGGTCGCGCCGGCGTTGACCAGGTAGCGCTGGAGGTACTCGATGAACAGCTCGTTGTTGTGAATGTCCTCCTGGATGTCGTTGACGATCGGGCGCTGCCAGCGCCAGGTGCCGTTGTCGTTCTGCATGCGCCCGTGGCTGGGGCTCATGACCACGGTCTTCCCGCTGAGGGCCGCGTTGGGGTTCGAGCGCAGGTGCTGATCGGCTGAGCTCACGCCGCTCAGCGCGACCAGCAGGATCCAGGGGGGGCACTTCATATCGCACTCGCCTCGCTTCGCTCCCTGTAGCCAGGTTTGGGAAGCGCCCGTGCGCGGCTTTCGAACGATTTGCCCGAAGCGCAGGCGAGTGTGAAATCAAGCGCAGCGCGAGCGAGCGCGTGTGCGGACGCCGCCCGCGCAATCGCGAGGCTTGCGCGGGCGAGCGTGCGGATGGCGCTCGGCGCCAGGTCGTTCGGGGCTCGAGATTTCTTTGGGAGCGATTCGTCGTCGCTCCGCGGCCGACTACCAGGACTGCGCGCGCGGCTCCCGCGCGCGGTAGCGATCCTCGCAGCCGAAGATCGCGCAGCCGCCGAGGTAGTCCCAGCACTCGCGGTGGTAGGCCGCGTTGCAGCCCTGGCAGCGCTTCGCCAGCTCGCCCGAGGCGTCGCTGCACACCGGGCACTTGCCCGCCTGCACGACCTCGGAGACCGAGATCGAGACCCCGCCGTCCGTTGAGCCTCGGAGCGCGCGGAAGACCGTGACCGAGGCCTCGTAGAACGCCACCAGATCCTCAGGGTGCTTGGTGTGGTCCCGCGGACACTTGAAGATCACGCCGCCGGGGTTCGCGTCGAGGGTCATGCCCTTGCGCTTGCCGAAGAACCCGCGCTCAGCGCCCAGGGCGGAGAGCTCGACCAGGCGCTCTCGGGTCGCTGGACTCAGGGCCCCGCGAACCCAGGCCTCGGGGTGCCCTTGGATCAGGAACGCGGCGTCGAAGTCCGGGTCGCCGACGTGCAGGTCCTGTCCGCCGAAGAACTTCTTGACGCTCGCCCAGGTGTTCTCGGGAGCGACGCGCATGGATCCGGGCGGGGCCCAATCGACGTGGAGCTTCGTGTGGGGGGGGGCGTTGTCCGAGCCGGCGAAGTAGGTCAGCTTCGCGGGGGCGCCGTCGACCTCGAAGCAGACCGCGGTCCCCCCCCAGAAGCTCTCCTCGACGCGTCCGTGGCTGCGGCGGGCCACCTCCTGCAGCGCCTCACGCCGGGTCTTGGCCGCTCGGTTCAGGGCGGCGATCACCGCCCACACGAGCCCCACGACGATCATGGCGACGAAGAACGCGAGGAAGAGCAGGGCTACGGGGAGGACGACGTTCACGTCCTCGAAGATACGGCACGCAGGCGCCGACCTCGGGGGTCCCCTCGCCCGGCCCGCGCGCTAAGATCCCCGGCTCACTCGAGCAGGAGGGTCCCCTGACCACCAAGCCCAAAGCCTACGTCCGTCAGAAGATCGAGAACTGGGTCGGCGACTTCTGCCAATCCGACGCCATCAAGGAGGCGGCGCCCGACGCCTCCTACGAGCTGCGGCTCGAGGCCCAGGAGGTGCTGACGCACCTCCTGTTCTCCGCCTGCGCCCACGGGGGTCGGGAGCCCGACGCGCTCGAGCAAGAGGACCTCAGCGTGGCCTTCCTCGAGTCCGTGGCGCCTCAGGACCTCCCGCTGGAGCTGCACACCCTGATGCCCGACCTCGCGGCCGGGCTCCTGGCCTACCTCGAGGCCGAGGGTCGCCTCGGCGGCGGGCGCGAGATGGGGACCTACCTCAAGGCCCTGCGTGGGAAATACATGGAGGCCGCCACGGCCAAGCCCGTGCCGATCAAGAACACCGCGACCAAGCTCGGGCGCAACGACCCTTGCCCCTGCGGGAGCGGGAAGAAGTACAAGAAGTGCTGCATCAAGCTGGGCTGAGGCGGGCCTGAGGTCCTGCCAAGCCAGCTGTGGAGCGCGTCGCACCTGCGCCGGCTCGAGCAGCGCGGCCGCGAGCCGGGCTCCGTGGCCCTCCCGGCGTGATCGGCCGGGGAGGCTGGGGGAGAGGGGAGCTCAGCTCACTCCGACTTGTTCTTCTTGTCGTTCTTCTCCTTCTTCTTCTCCTTCGGGGTCTTGTGCGCTTTCTTCTGCTGCTCTCGCTTGCCCTTGTCCTTCTTGCCGCCTCGATCGCCCATGGTGGTTCTCCTTCGTTGGAACCCGGATCGACTTTGGATCCGGCGTGGAGTGTACGGCTCCGCGACCCAGACCCCGCATGCCGAATCGGGGCGCTCGAGAAAGAACCGGCGTCGGCGCGCTACTAGTCCTCCTTCGGGCAGTCCGTGCCCATCGACTTGGCGAAGGCCGGCGTGGCCTCTCCGACCTCGACGCTCAGGCTCTGCTTGAGCAGCTCGAGCGCCTCCTGCGGGTCGTCTGCGTAGCGGAACAGCGCGAGGTCCTCGGGCGAGATCATGCCGTGCTCTACCAGCGCCTCGAAGTCGACGAGCCGCTTCCAGTAGTCCGTGCCGTAGAGCAGGATCACGGGCTTGCGGTCGAGCTTGCCGGTCTGGGCGAGGGTCAGGGTCCCGAACAGCTCGTCGAGGGTGCCGAAGCCGCCGGGGAAGGCGATCAGCGCGCGCGCGAGGTGCGAGAACCACAGCTTGCGCATGAAGAAGTAGTGGAACTCGAAGCACAGCTCCGGGGTCACGTAGGGGTTGGGGCGCTGCTCCATGGGCAGCGAAATGTTGAAGCCCAGGGAGCGCTCGCCAGCCTCGGCGGCCCCGCGGTTGGCGGCCTCCATGATCCCGCCCCCTCCGCCCGTGCAGACCGCGAAGCGGTGGGTGTTGGGGGGCAGGGTCCGCGACCACAGGGCGAGGAGCCGCGCGAGCTCGCGGGCCGCGGTGTAGTAGCGGCCGAGGGGACCGTCTTCCCTCATGCGTGCGGAGCCGAAGAACACGACCGTGTCGTGCACGTGTTCGCGCTGGAGGGCCTCGAGGGGAGCGAGATACTCCGAGAGGATCCGCACCGGGCGCGCGGCGCCGCTGGCCAGGAACTCGGCGTTCTTGTAGGCGAGCTGGGGCTGGGGGAGCGTGAAGTCGTTCATGGGCCGGACGATACCTCCTCACGCGGGGGCTGAGGACCTCGAGCGCCCGCGCTGCGCCTCTCAGGCAGGGGTCGGGAGCGCGAGCGCCTTCTGGAGGTCGGTCAGGTAGGGCCACGGATCGACCTCCCGCTCGGCGATTTGGTGCTCCCGGTAGCGCGAGAGCGCGGTGCTCCATTCGAGGCAGCGCTTCTGGAAGAAGCTGCGCAGGATCTCTTCGTCGGCTACGCCCTTGTCGAGCGAGAGTCCCAGGTGGTCGAGGAAGGCGAGGACCGTCTCGGCCTGGTCGTCGAGGATCACACCGTCCTTGACCTCGAAGGCTTCGAGGGGGACCGGGGTGTGCGCCTTGAGCTGCTTCGCGAAGCGCTTGCGCAGCTGGGAGCGTTCCGTGTGCGTGACGCTCTCCCAGCGCTCGACGAGCTGCAGGGCATAGAGCCGAGCGCGGTAGCGCCGCTCCTCCTGCAGCATGCGCCGCGAGGTCGCCACGCTGAACCATGTCGCCGTCGCGGTCCCGACGAGCGCCAGCGCTCCGGTCAGTGCGATCAAGGGGGCGTAGTCGTCCACCGGCGTCGGGGTCCTTCTTGCCAGGGGGGTCCTGGCTCCGCGGGGTGCGCCGAAGCTCGCGACGCGCGCCCAGGTTACCGTGGCTGGCGCGACGAGGCACCTGGCTCAGGCCTCGTCGAGGGTTAGGGAGGCGCCCTGGGAGGGGTCAGGCCCAGGGGGGCCTGGGGTGGCCGAGGGCGATTGTTTGCTTGACACACTCCGCCTGGGCAGGGGGTATTCTCCCCCCAGATTCAGAAAGGGCAGGGCGAGTAGGTCGCTCTGCCACTCATGAGGAGTCTTCCATGCAGATTCGATTCGCGCTCGTAGCAGCGCTCTTGGCTTTCGGTGGCGCGGTGTCCGCGCAAGACGCGACCAAGGTCTACACCCTCGACTCGTGCCCCGTCTCGGGCGACAAGCTGGGTGACGACGCGGTGGTCAAGGAGATCTCGGGGCGCGAGGTCCGCTTCTGTGGCGAGGAGTGCGCGAAGGACTTCGCGGAGAGCGCCGCGGACTGGTTCGAGGAGATCGACGCGAGGATGGCCGCTGCGCAGCGGCGCTACTACACGCTGAAGACCTGCCCGGTCTCCGGCGAGCCGCTCGACGCGGACTCGGCCGAGGAGGCCATGATCGGCAACCGTCTGGTGCTGCTCTGCTGCGGCAAGTGCAAGGGCGGCGTCGCCGCCAAGCAGGCGGACATCCTCAAGAAGCTCGACGCGGCCGCGGTGGAGGCCCAGGCCAAGGCTTACCCGCTCAAGACCTGCCCCGTGTCGGGCGGCGAGCTGGGGAAAATGGGCGAGCCCTACCAGACGGTCCTCGCGGGCCGCGTGGTGAAGCTCTGCTGCAAGGACTGCCTGCCCAAGCTGCTCAAGAACCCGGGCAAGTTCCTGGCGACGATCGACGCCGCCTGGAAGAAGGCCGGGTTCCCTGGCGCCATGAAGGGTGACGACGACGACCATGACGACATGGGCGACGACGACGACATGGGCGACGACGACATGGGCGACGACGACGACGACGACGACCGCGGCGGCGACGACGACCGCGACGACGACTAAGCAGCCCTCGGGTTGAAGGCGAGGCGGCCCGCGCGGCGGGTCGCCTCGCGTCATGTACGGGGTCTGGGCGCTTCACGCGCCCTTCACGCGCCCTTCATGCACCCTCGCTACGCTCGACGTGCACCGGTCTCGCGGCAGCGCGAGTAGAAGGTCCCCATGTTCGAAGGCCTCCTCGACCTGGGCTGGTTGCCCTTGGTGATCTTGGGGCTCTCGCTCCTGGTGGCCCTGGGCTTCGAGTTCGTCAACGGCTTCCACGACACCGCGAACGCGGTCGCGACGGTGATCTACACCAACTCCCTGCCACCCAACCGCGCCGTGCTCCTCTCGGGGATCTGCAACTTCTGCGGTGTGTTCGTGGGTGGGATCGCGGTGGCCATGGCGATCATTCACCTGCTCCCGGTGGAGCTCCTCGTGTCCGGCGGGACGGGCGCGGGTCTGGCCATGGTCATGGCGCTCCTGGTCGCGGCGATCCTGTGGAATCTGGGCACCTGGTATCTGGGGCTGCCGGCCTCGAGCAGCCACACCCTGATCGGCGCGATCCTCGGGGTCGGGCTCGCCAACTCCCTCCTGCCGGGGCACGTGTTCGGGAGCGGGGTCAACTGGGGAAAGGCCGAGCACGTAGGGCTCTCGCTCCTGGTCTCCCCGCTCTTTGGCTGCGCGCTGGCGGGCCTGCTGCTCCTCGGGGCGCGGCGCGTGTTTCGCGATCCCGCGCTCTACGAGGCGCCCCTGGAGGACACGCCGCCCCCGACCTGGATCCGGGGGACGCTGATCGCGACCTGCTGTGGGGTCAGCTTCGCCCACGGGTCGAACGACGGGCAGAAGGGGATCGGCCTGATCATGCTGATCCTGATCGGCGTGCTGCCCGCCAACTTCGCGCTGAACCTCGCGGCCGCGCCCGAGACGATCCGGGCGACGGTCGCGGCCAGCGAGGCGTTCGAGGCGCGGATCCTCGGCGCAGGGATCGCCGACGTGAGCACCGCCGACCTGGTCACCATCGACCGCGAGCTGCTCCCCACAGGGGGCGAGGCGCACCCCGAGGGCGTCCCCGCGCACGCCAAGGTGCCGAAGACCGCAGCCGGCGCGGCGCGCATGGCGCTGTTTCACCTCGAGCGCATGCGGCTGCTCCTCGACGGCGTCGAGCGGGTGCCCGACCTCCCGCGGGGCGAGCGCTGGTCCGTGCGCGAGAGCGGCCTGCGCTTCGAGCAGGCCTACAAGGCGCTCCTCGCCCAGGGGGCGCTGAAGGAGGGGCCCGAGGCTCAACAGGACCTGCAGGCCCTGCGCGCGCTCACCGAGTATGCGCCCACTTTCGTGCTGGTGCTCGTGGCCCTCGCCCTCGGCGTGGGGACGATGATCGGCTGGAAGCGGATCGTGGTCACGGTCGGGGAGAAGATCGGCGAGAGCCACCTGACCTACGCCCAGGGCGCGTGCGCAGAGATCGTGGCCATGAGCACGGTGGGCGCGGCGGCCTTCGCCGGGCTCCCGGTGAGCACGACCCACGTGCTCAGCTCGGGGATCGCAGGGACCATGCTCGCCAACAAGTCAGGTCTGCAGTCCGGCACCGTCAAGAAGATCGCCATGGCCTGGGTGCTCACCCTGCCCGCCGCCATGCTCATGTCCGGGCTGCTCTACCTCCTGTTCCGTCTGTTCGTGTAGGCCCGCAGCTCGGGTCGCTGAGCGGCGTCCGTAGACCATGAAGTAGACGACCGGAATGATCACCAGGGTGAAGGCCGTCGAGACCAGGAGCCCGAAGATCAGGGCCCAGGCGAGGCCGGAGAAGATCGGGTCGAGGGTGATCGGCCACGCCGCGAGCATCGCCGTGCCCGCGGTGAGCAGGATCGGGCGGATCCGCACGGCGCCGCCCTCGATCAGGGCGTCCGCCAGCGGACGCCCCTCCTCCTGGGCCTTGTTCACGAACTCGATCAGCAAAATCGCGTTCCGCACCGCGAGGCCCGAGAGCGCGATCATGCCGATCATGCCGGTCGCGGTGAAGAAGGTCGGGGTGGCCCAGCCGTCGACCCCGCCGCCGCCGAAGGCCTGCAGCACCCAGAACCCGGGGAGGATCCCGATCACGGTCAACGGGATCGAGATCATGAGGATCAGGGGGAGGAAGTAGCTCTTGGTCTCGTAGACGAGGAGCACGTAGATCCCGAGGCAGGCGGCGGCGAAGGCCAGGCCCAGGTCACGGAACACGTCGAGGGTGATCTTCCACTCGCCCTCTCCGCGCCAGGAGACCTCGACGTCTCGGGGCACGCTCCAGGGCACCCCGCCGCCGCTGTGGAGGAAGCTGCGCTCGTCGAGGGCGCGCGCTGCCGTGGCCGCGCTCGCGTCCTGGTCGGCCTGAAGGTCGAGGATCACCTCGGCGGGGGCGCGGCCGGCGAGCTCGGCCGAGACGTAGACCACCCGGCGCAGGTTCTTGCGGTAGATCGTCTGATCCCTCTGGCCGAGGTCCCACGCGCCGAGCTCCGAGAGGCGCACCACGTCGCCCGCGGGGCTGACCAGCGAGAGCGCGTCGAGGTCGCTCAGGTTCGCGCGGGCGGACCTCGGCAGGCGGAGCTGGATCGGGGTCGGGTTGGCGTCGTGGGGGTCGTGGAGCACCGCGACCTGGCGCCCTTGGATCGCAGCCTGAGCCGCCCCCGCGATCGCGCGCTCGGAGAGCCCAGTCAGCCGGGCCTTCTCCCGGTCGGGCACGAAGCGCAGGCGGGGTTGGGGGGCTTCGCGGGTCGAGTCGACGTCGACCACCGCCGGCTCGAGGCGGAGCCGCGCCTCGACCGCCTGGGCCGCGTCGAGGAGCTCTGCGTAGGGCACGTAGGGCCGGCCGTAGACTTCGGCGACCACCGTCGAGAGCACCGGGGGACCGGGCGGGAGCTCGACGAGCTTGAGCCGAGCCCCGTTGCGCTGGGCGATGGCAGCGAGCTCCCGGCGCAGCCTCAGCCCCAGCTCGTGGCTTTGGTGCACGCGGCGCTTCTTGTGCACGACGTTCAGGCGCAGGTCGGCGACGTTGGCGCCGCGGCGGAGGAAGTAGTGGCGGACCATTCCGTTGAAGTCCATGGGGCTCGCCAGCCCCACGAAGCTCGTCACGTCCGTGACCTCGGGGACCCGTCGCAGGTAGGCGGCGAGCTCGGCCGTGACCGCCTCCGTGCGCTCGAGCTGGGTGCCCTCCGGCAGGTCCACGACGACCTGGAGCTCGTTCTTGTTGTCGAAGGGCAGCATCTTCAGCGGGACCCGGCGGTCGACCGCCAGCCAACAGGACCCGCAGAACAGGAGGAAGGTCACGCCGAGCAGGCCCCAGCGCGCCTTGGCGCCGCGGAGGAAGGGGCCCAGCGCGAGCCGGTAGGCGCGGTAGACCGCCGTCCGTTCGACCGGCGGCGACGGCGCCTGGCCCTCGTGCGCTGCCTCACCCTTGAGCATGTGGTAGCTCATCCAGGGGGTGATCGTGAACGCGACGAGCAGCGACATGAGCATGGCGAGCGGCACGTTCAGCGCCATGGGGGCCATGTAGGGGCCCATCATGCCCGAGATGAAGAACAGCGGGAGGAAGGAGACGATGATCGCGAGCGTGGCCAGGATGATCGGCGGACGGACCTCGTTGACGGCCTCCAGGACGGCCTGCAGCGGGGGGCGGGTGCGCTGACGGAGGTGGCGATAGATGTTCTCGACGTCGACGATCGGGTCGTCGACCACGAGGCCGAGCGCGAGGATCAAGGCGAAGAGGGTCACGCGGTTGATCGTGTAGCCCGCGAGCCAATTGACCAGGAGGGTCAGCCCGAAGGTGATCGGGACCGCGGTGGCGACCACGAGCCCTTCGCGCCAGCCGAGGGCCAGGGCGATCAGCGCGATCACGATCGCGATCGCGACGGCGAGGCCCTCGATCAGCTCGTTCACCTTGTCGTTGGCGGTCTCTCCGTAGTTGCGGGTGACGTAGTAGTGGACGCCGGCGGGGAGGACCTCGTCCTGGATCGCGTCGAGCCGCTCGAGGACGGCCTCTGCGACCCACACCGCGTTGGTGCCCTTGCGCTTGGCCACCGCGACGGTGACCGCGGGGAAGTCGCCTCCTCGCCCGCGCACGGCCGCGGGCAGGCGCGCGGGGTCCACCGCGGGGCCGAAGCCGAGTCGGGTGTAGGACACGGGCTCGTCGGGGCCCAGGACCACCTCCGCCACCTGCCCCAGGTAGACCGGCGCGCCGTCGTGCAGCCCCACGACCAGGTCTTCGACCTCGTGGGGCGAGGCCAGGCGCTCGCCGACCTCGATCAGGGTCGCTTCGCCCTGCGTGTCGAACGCTCCCGCGGGGAGCCGCGCGTCCGCGGCCTCGAGCGCCGCGGCGAGCTGCTCCCAGCCGACGCCGTGGGCGGCGGCGGCGTGGGGGTCGAGGAGCACCCGCAGGGTGTGGGGTTGGCCTCCCACCACCTCGGTGCGGCCGGTGTCGGCGACGTCCTTGAGCTGGCTCTCGATCTCTTCCGCGACTCGTCGGAGGGCCCCGCCGGGGAGCTCGTCTTCTCCGTAGAGCGTCACCGAGAGGATCGGGACGTCGTCGATCTCCACCGGCTTGACGACCCAGCTCGCGACCTGGGGCGGGACGCGGTCGGCGCTCATGGAGAGCTTGTTGTAGACCTTGAGCAGGCTGTCTTCGCGGTCCTCGCCCACGTAGAAGCGCGCGGTGATCACCGCGCCGTCCGCCGGAGTCGACGAGTAGACGTATTCCACGCCGTCGACCTCGTAGAGCAGCTTCTCCAGCCGGGTGGTGACCTGGCGCTCGACCTCCTCGGCGGAGCAGCCGGGGGCGGAGACCATGACGTCGACCATGGGGACCACGATCTGGGGGTCCTCCTCACGCGGGGTCACGAAGAGCGCTACGGCGCCCGCCAGGAGCGAGACCACCACGAGCAGGGCCGAGAGGTTCCCAGTGAGGAAGGCCGAGACGATCCGGCTCGTGAGGGGGGCCCCTCCTGGCGGCGGCTCCGGGGAGGGGTCGTCGGGTTGGGCAGGCGGGGGCTCGGCGGCGCTCACGGCCGCTCTCCTGCGGGGGTCACCCGGGCGGCGTCCGTGACCACGCGATCGCCGACCTCGAGCCCGCTGGTGACCACCACGGTGTCTGCGCCGGCTTCGCCCAGCTGGACGAATTGGCGGAGGAGGCTGCCGTCGGGGAGGACGCGGAACACCGTGGGGACCTGGCCGACGCGGCGGATCGCCGTGGTCGGCACGTGGAGCTCCTCGCGCGCTCCGAGCGGGATCCGCATCCGCCCGAACATGCCCGGGATCAGCCCCGCGGGGCAGGGCCCGGTGACCTTGACCTGGAACGCGCGCGAGAGCGCCTGGGCCTGGGGCACGATCTCGTCGATCTGCCCCGCGCAGGCCCCCTTGCCGAGGGCGTCCACCTGGACCGCCACCTCGTCGCCCACGCTCAGGCGGGTCAGGAGCGACTCGGGCACGGTCGCGATCAGCTGGAGCCGGTCGTAGAGCCGGGCGACCGCCTGGCCCGGGGTCACGGTGTCTCCGACTTCGCACAGGCGCTCGATCAGCACCCCGTCCGCGGGGGCCAGGATCCGCGTCTTGGCGAGGACGGTCTGGGCTTCGTCGACCCTGGCCCTCGCCGCCTCCTCCTCGGTGCGCGCGCGCACCAGCTCGGCTTCACTCAGGGTCTTCCCTTGGACTTGCTTCTCGGTGCGCTCGAGCCGATCCACGGCCTGGCGGAGGAGGGCCTCGGCTTGCTGGAGCCGGCTGCGCAGCTCGGCCTCCTCGAGCTCGACCAGGACTTGTCCCTGGGTGACGCGCTGTCCGGCGCTGGCGTGCACGGCCGTGACCCGCCCCAAGAGCTGAGACGCGACGTGGATCTCGTGCTGCGCGGCGATCGACCCAGTCACCTCGCGGACCACCGGGACCCGGGTCGCGGTGACGGTCGTGACGGGCAGGTCGGCGGGCGGCAGCGGGGGCGCCCCCGGCTCCCGCGGCGCGATCTTGCGGGTGAACCCTCCCGCCAGCCACACCATCAGCAGGACCATGGCGCCGAGGGCGACGAAGACCATGAGGCCGAGCCGCAGCGCGCCGGAGAATCGCTGGATCACCTGCTTCATTCCGCTCGCTCCCCTGCGCGCTCGAGAGTCGTGGACTCCGGGGCGGCTCCCATTTTGTCCGTTTGTTATATGCGTGATCTATTATATAGTCAAGTGGTTGAATGAGTATCAGGGAGCCGCTAGAGTGAAGCACCATGAGTCGCCGCAAGCCCCGTCCCAACCATCCGCGCCTGAGCCCCGAAGCGCTGACCCTGGTCGCGCGGCGGTTCCGCGCGCTCAGCGAGCCGACCCGGCTCGCGATCCTGCAAGAGCTGTTCGGGGGCGAGCGCTCGGTCTCCGAGCTTTGCGAGCGCACGGGGGCGAGCCAGGCGAACGTCAGCAAGCACCTCTCGACCTTGACCGCGGAGGGGATCCTCGCGCGGCGGAAGGAGGGCTTGTTCGTCTTCTACCGGGTCGTGGACGACACGATCCACTCGCTGTGCGAGGCCGTCTGCGGCTCCCTCGCCGAGCGCTTCGCGCAGGCCGGCAGCCACTTCGCCTGAGCCTGATCCTCGGCGCTTTGGCGCTGCTCGGGTGCGGCGGAGGCGGAGGCGGAGGCGGCAGCCCACGAGGCAGCGGCGTGGCGGGGGGAGGCGGAAGCCCCGCGGGGGCCTCGCAGGGCGGGGGCGGCAACCCGGGGAGCCCCGCGGGAGGTGTTCCCGCAGCCGCTGCGGCGGTGCAGTTGCCTGGGGCCAGGCTCGTGCACGAGGGGCGCTTCGTCACCTCCCAGCGCTGCGCGGAGTGCCACGCGAACGCGCCGCTGGCGACGGCGCTGCGCGACTCCGCCCAGCGGGAGGTCGCGCCCTTCGACCTCTGGCGCGCGTCCCTGATGGCCAACGCCGCCCGAGACCCTCTGTTCCGGGCCCAGGTCTCCGTCGAGATCGCAGCTACACCGGCGCTGGCCGCCGCGATCCCGCAGAAGTGCCTGACCTGCCACGCGCCCGCGGCAGCGAGTCTCGCCGCCGCCGCGGGGCAGGCGCTGAGCTTGGCCGAGCTCTCCCAGGACAGCGCGCGCAGCCAGGTCGCCCTCGACGGGGTCACGTGCACCCTCTGCCACGCGATCCAGCCCGACCTGCAGAACGTTGCCACGAGCTTCGGCGGGCGGCTGTCCCTCGGCCCCGCGGGCCAACTCTTCGGGCCGCACCTCAGCCCGTTCGCGACCCCCATGGTCAACCGCTCGGGCTTCACCCCCGTCTCCGCCAACCACCTGCGCGCCTCGGGCCTCTGCGCCAGCTGCCACACCCTTTACACCGACGCCCACGACGCCGGCGGAACGCCCACCGGGGGTCGCTTGCCGGAGCAGACACCCTACCTGGAGTGGCAGAACTCCGACTTCAACGACGAGGTCGCCGGTCCCGGCCCTCAGGCGACGAGCTGCCAGGGCTGCCACCTGCCCCAGGAGGACGCCTCCGGGGCCCCGATCCAGACGCGGATCGCGCGCACTCCAGGAGGGCGAGACTTCGGGCAGATCGGGCCGCGCGACCCCTTCGGGCGGCACTTGTTCGTGGGCGGAAACACGCTGATCCCCGCGATCCTGCGCGACCAGCGCGCTGACCTGCAGGCTCCCGCGCCCGACGGAGCGTTCGACGCGCTGATCGCGGAGGCTCGCGCGCAGCTGCAGCAGCGCACGGCCAAGCTCAGCGTGACGGCCTCGCGCTCTGGCGATCGACTCGAGGCCGCGGTCACGGTCACGAACCTCACGGGCCACAAGTTTCCGACCGGACACCCGGTGCGGCGGGCCTGGCTGCGGGTGCGCGTGCTGGACGCCGCGGGGCAGGTGGTCTTCGCCTCGGGCGAGCACGACCCCCAGGGGCGCATCGTCGACGGCGCCGGCGGCGTGCTCCCGAGCGAGCTGGCTGGCGGTCCGACCCAGCGCCACCAGCAGCGAATCGACCACACCTCTCAGGTCCAGATCTACCAGTCGCTCATGGCTGACGCCGGAGGCGCACCGACCTGGGTCCTGCTCCGCGGGGAGCGCTACCTCAAGGACAACCGCTTGCTCCCGCAGGGCTGGTCCGCCGCGCATCCCGCCGCGGCCGATACCCTGCCCCGGGGTGACGTCACCCTGGACGCCGACTTCGGCGGCGGGGGCGACACGGTCCGCTACGAGGTCCTGGCGCCGGTCGCCGCGGGACCCTATCGGATCGAGGCCGCGCTCCTCTATCAGGCGCTCGGGGCGCGCTACGCCGCCGAGCTGTTTCGCTTCCGGACCCCGGAGGTCCAGGCCTTCGAGGCCTATTACCAGGCCGCGAACAAGGTCCCCGAAGAGGTGGCTGCGGCGCTCGTCAGCCAGCCCTAGCCCGCCACGGGGGAGCTTTCGCCCCGCTGGGCGGCGCGAGGGGGGCGAGGGCTGGTTAGGCTGGCCCCATGGCCGCCGACAAACGACGCTCCCAAGGGAAGACGACGCCGCGGGCCCCGCTGGTGATCGCGGGCGTCGAGGTCCCTCCGGGGGAGCGACGCACGGTCCAGCTCAGCGCGCCG
>JAGQRJ010000330.1 GCA_020425635.1 Planctomycetota bacterium
CCTACTCGCACCTGGAGACCTACTCCGAGCTGAATCCGCCGAGCTCCGAGGACTCCTACCACCTGGGCCTCCTGGCCTACCTCGCCGGAGACTTCACGGCCTCCAAGGGCCACCTGCGACACGCCGACCCCGCCCTCGTGGCCGAGGCCGCGGCGACCCTCGACGACCCCAGCTTTGGCGCCGGAGCGCGCGAAGGGAGCTACGAATGAAGCGCTGGACCGCCGCGATCGCCCTCGCCGCCGCCCTCGGCTCTGCGAGCGCCCAGGACTCGATCCCTCCCACCGAGCCCGTCGAGTTGCCCGAGACCGGCGCGCGGGTCGCCCCGCTGCCGAACTGGTCGATCCGCAAGGAGGTCGACAACCTCGACTCCTCCATGCGTGAGTACAACGCGCTGACCAACTCGCTCTCGAAGGCGAGCGCGGAGCTCGGCGAGGAGTTCAAGAAGTACCTCGCCAACCCCAACGACGAGGTCCTGGCGAGCTCGGTCGAGAAGAAGATGGCCCTCTACGCCAAGCAGGTGATGGCCG
Organism: Planctomycetota bacterium; assembly: GCA_020425635.1. GTDB lineage: Bacteria > Planctomycetota > J058 > J058 > J058 > JAGQRJ01. Next base: position 528 of record JAGQRJ010000330.1, read on the forward strand.
ACTTCGACGACATCATCTCCGACCAGGATCTGCTCGGGGCCAACTTCCGCGACCTGCAGCGCAAGCTCGTGACCTTCTCCGAGCACCTCGAGCTGCAGGCCGACGGCTTCGACATGCGCCTCGGGGGCTACAAGAACAAGGCCAAGTCGATCGAGAAGAAGCTGATCGAGCTCTCGGTGCAGATCAAGGAGAACCCGCCCGAGGACCCCGACGAGCTGCGCAAGCTCAAGCGTGAGTTCGCCCGGCAGTTCCGCAGCTACCGCCTGCAGACGCGCTACGTCAACGGCTACCAGCGGCGCTTCCAGAACTACCGCACCCTCGGCAAGAACCTCCAGGGTCTGGCCGGGCTGTTCGTGAACCTGCACGAGAAGTTCAACGAGCTGATCGAGAACCTGACCAACGAGCGCCAATACCTGCGCGACTCGCTGCGCCTGCAGGCCGACACCCTGCGGATCAAGCAGATCATTCGCGACGGGATCCTCGGCAGCGAGCACGCGATCGGCAACGTGGCCGAGAAGCTCGCCGACCTCTACACGAAGGTCGACGCGTTCACCAAGGTCCACGAGCGGATCAACACCGACATGACGAAGTTCGTCGAGTCGCAAGAGATCCTCATGGACGTCACCCGCAAGATCGACAAGATCGGCATGGACGGCGCCCCGATCGGGGACATCGCCGAGGACATGGACAAGGCGATCCAGGCTTTCTACGACAAGGGCCTCGACGGAAACGACGAGGAGTTGATCGGCGTAGAGGAAGCCCCGACCGCCGAAGACGCCGCTGAGGAGGATCGATGAGCCGCCCCCGTCGCCACCCCGCCACGTTCGCCCGGATCGCTTGCCTGGGCCTCGGCCTGGCGTGGGCCGGCGCCCCGGCGCTCGCCCAGGAGCGCCTCGAGCCGGTCGACCCGCCGCCCGCGGAGGAGGAGCCCTCCGGGCGCTTCGACGCGCCGCCTCCCGTCGAGGACGGCGCGCCCCCGCCCGTCCGGGACCTCGAGGGTTGGCTCGGGGAGGGAGACGGCGCCCAGGCCGACCCCCTCGCGCCCGACGCTGGCCCCGCGCCGGCGGAGCCGGAGCTCACCCGCGAGGAGCAGCGCAAGCGCAGCCGCGCGATCGACCACAACTACGACAAGGCGCTGGAGATCTACGACGACCTGAGCCTGCCCCACCACGAGGTCGAGGCCCTCGACCGGCGAATCGCCAACAACGAGCGCCTGATCAAGGACTACGGCGCGCGGATCGCGCGCGCCCGGGAAGAGCGGCGGACGCTGCAGGTCGAGCTGATGAACCGCGGGTTCTACCTGCGTCAGCAGCGCGAGCAAGGCCAGATCACCCAGCAGGTCTTCGAGCAGCAAATGGCGCACGAGGAGCGCGTCTCCGAGTCGCGCGACAAGGCGCTCAAGGGCGACCTGGCCTCGTGGACCCGCGAGGTGCAGGCGGCGGAGACGCGCCTGCAGGACCTCAAGAATCAGCGCCAAATGCTCGCCCGGACCCTGCCCCGCGGTCGCACCACCAAGGCCGAGGCGCCCAAGCCGCGTCCGGGACAGCGCCTGATGACGACCCTCGAGACCCGGCTGCAGAAGCTCGGCCGCTTCCGCGTCCGGCACACCCTGGACTTCGCCGACCCGCGGTCGACGGCGTTCTCGGGCATGCCTCGTCCCCAGGCCCCGGCGGCGGTGGACTCCCTCGCCGAGGGCGAGGAATAGCAGGAGCAGCAGGAGCGGTCCTTGATCTACGAGTTCATCAAGCAGGGCGGCCTGTGGATGATCCCGATCCTGGTCATTTCGGTGATCGGGGTCGCGTTCATCCTCGAGCGCGGCTGGTACTGGGTGCAGCTCTGGCTGCGCGCCGACCACCGCCTCCGTCGGCGCTTGATCCAGGGAGACCGCCCGGCCCCCGGCCTCCGCACCCGCGATCCGCACGCCTCGGTGCTGCTGGAGCTGGTGCGCAACCGCGAGGACGAGGACGTGGCCCTCGACCGCGCGCGGAGCCTGCTGCGAGAGAGCCGAGAGCACCTGAAGGTGCTCGCGATCGTGGCCGCGCTCGGCTCGGCCATGGGCCTGTTCGGCACGGTCATGGGCATGCGCGAGTCCTTCCGGGGGGTTGGCCTGAGCGACTCGAGCGGGATCCTCGAGGGGCTCTACGGGGCGCTCAACACGACGGTGCTCGGGCTCTTCGTCTACGTGACCTGCTACACCGCACACGCCTTCTTCGCGCAGCAGAGCGCCAACCTCGGCCAGGACCTCGAGGAAGACCTCAATCAAATGCGGCGCGCCTTGACCCGCGGGGCGCGCACATGAACGCACCCCGCCGCTTTCAGCTCGACGACGGACCGACCGAAGAGCCGACCATGCTCATGACCAGCATGATCGACGTGATCTTCATTCTGCTCGCCTGCTTCATCGGGGTCTCCGAGCTGAAGAAGGGGGCCGTAAAGGTCGACGTCCCGCAGGTCCCGGAGAGCGACCTCGGCGCCGAAGAAGAGGGCGAGCTGATCGTGATCGAGGTCGGCGCCGACGCGAGCGTCTACGTGGCCGGCGAGCGGGCGCGGGACGAGGCGCATCTCGAGCAGCTCTTGACCGCCGCGGCGAAAAGCGCGAGCGAGAACGCCACCGTGCACCTGCGGGGTGACCGTAGCGTGAACTTCGAGCGCATGGTCCAGATCTTCACCCAGCTCAGCCGGGTCGGCTTCGAGCGCGTGCAGTTCGCGGTCGAGGAGGGCTAATGCGCCTGCACTCCACCGTCCAACGCCTGCTGGTCTACGCGACCTTCATCACGCTCTCGGTGGCGCTGCACATGCTGGTGATCCTGGGCACGCGCCCCGCCAGCGCCGACGCCGCGGCCCCTGCCTCCGTGGGTGCGATCGACACCGGCGTGGAGCCGAGCCAGTGAGCGTCCACACCCGCTACACCCAGCGCGCTCAGCAGCAGGCCAGGAGGCTGGGCCGCCTGGCGAGCTTCTTCGCCGCCGCGATCGTGCTGCACCTGATCGTGATCCTCGTCCCCGGAGCCCGCGACGCCGAAGCCGAGCAGACCAAGCCCGAGCTCTCGGTGCTCGTCGACACCGCCGAGCAGATCAAGGACGCGATCCAGGAGAGCCTCGAGCCCGAAGAGCAGCCCCAACCCGAGGAAGAGCAGGCCAAGCGAGAGGAGGAAGAGCGGAAACAAGCCGAGGAGCAAGCCAAGCGAGAGGAGGAGCAGGCCAAGCAAGAGGAAGAAGCGCGCAAGCAAGCCGAGGAGCAGGCCAAGCAAGAGGAAGAAGCGCGCAAGCAAGCCGAGGAGCGGGCCAAGCAAGAGGAAGAAGCGCGCAAGCAAGCCGAGGAGCAGGCCAAGCAAGAGGAAGAAGCGCGCAAGCAAGCCGAGGAGCAGGCCAAGCAAGAGGAAGAAGCGCGCAA
>JAGQRJ010000331.1 GCA_020425635.1 Planctomycetota bacterium
CGGGGCGAGGGTCGCTCCAGCGACCGGCCCGCACTTCTCACCACTCGCTCCGCTCGTGGACTCGAGGTGCGGCCAGCAGTGTTGATTGAGACAGTGAGACCCGGCCTGCGGCCGGGTACGCACGGTCGCTTGCGCCTCGCTCGCGGCGGCAGAGCCGCCGACTCGCTCCGGCGCAGCCCGCCTGCTTCGCAGGCGGCTACCCCGCAAACTCACCACTTCGTGGTGAGATTTGCGGGCTAGGGGCTCGAAGAGGCTACTTCCAGCCGCCGCCCAGGGCGCGGTAGAGCTTGACCATGGCCTTCATTTGCCGGCCCTTGGTCTCGATCAGCTCCATTTGCGCCTCCAGGGCGTCGCGCCGGGTGAGCAAGACCTCCATGTAGTCGGCGCGGGCCGAGGTGAAGAGGTTCGAGGAGATCGTGATCGACTCGGTCAGGCGCTCGACCTCCTGCGCCCGCAGGCTGTAGCTCGTCTCCAGGTTCTCGATCATGGAGAGCTGGTTCGCGACCTCGTTGAAGGCCGTGAGCACGGTCCGCTCGTAGGCGAAGACCGCCTGCATTTGCTCCGAGTTCGCCGAGAAGTATTCCGCCGTGAGCCCCCTCCGGTTCCAGAGCGGCTGCACCAGCTCGGCGAACACGCCGTAGGCCAGGGACCAGGGCGAGCTGGGGAACTCCGCGAGCTCGAAGGCCTCCTGCACGGCGACGCCGGCGTTGATCTCGAGCGAGGGGTAGAACTGCGCCTTCGCGACCTCGACGTCGAGCTTGGCCGCCTCGAGCGCGAGCTCGGCCTGGGTGACGTCGGGGCGGTTCTCGAGCAGGTCGGCGGGGACGCCCTCGTGGACCACGGCGGGCACGGCCTGCATGAAGTCCAGGGAGCTGCGCTCGACCGGCTGGCGGTAGCGCCCCGCGAGGAAGTTGAGCCGGTTCTCGGTCTCGACGATCTGCTGGCGAATGAAGTATTGCCGGCTCTTGTTCTTGAGGACCTCGGCTTCGAAGCGCTTGACCGCGAGCTCGGTCACCTTGCCGGCCTGCTTCTGCAGGCGCACCACGTCGAGCGCCTCTTGCTGGATCTCGATGTTCTGGCGCAGGACGTCGAGCTGGTTGTCGAGGGCCATGAGCTCGTAGTAGGCCTCGGCGATCTCGGCGACGAGGTTCGTGACCAGGAACTTGCGCCCCTCCACGCTCGCCAGGTAGCGCTTGGCGGCCGCCGACCGCGCGTTGCGCAGCTTCTTCCAAACGTCGATCTCCCACGAGGCGAACAGCCCGAGCAGGTATTCGCCGTCGTTCGACTCCTTCTCGAAGCGCGTGGTGTCTTCGCCCTCGCGGCGCACGCCCCCGCCGCCCCGCAGCTCCACCCGGGGGAGGTATTCGCCCGAGCGCGCCAGGACCTCGTTCTGGGCGATCAAGATCTCCAGCGAGACGATGTTCAGCTCCTGGTTGTGCTCCAGCGCGGAGTCGATCAGGGCGTTCAGGTGCGGGTCGTCGAAGAACTCGTTGACCAGGAGCTCGCCGTCGTTGCGGACCTCCGTCGCGCTCTCTTCGCTGGCGACGCCGGGCGCCGTGTAGCGCTCGGGCACGGCCTTGTTGACCTCGCGCGGCGGGTCGCTCAAGGCCGGCACGCAGCCGGCGCTCGTCAGCCCGAGGCAGAGCGCCCCGGCCAGGTAGATCCAGGACCCACGGCTAGACATGGTCTGCGCTCCCCTCGCTGCGCGGCTGCTCGCCGTCGCGGTCTTCGCTGGCCAGGCGGCTGCTCTCTCTGCTCACCCGGAGCAGTCGATCGCTCTCGCTCCCCTCGGTGAGGGGTCGATCGTCTTCTTCCCGGATCAGGTCCTTGCCTTCGGCCAGCGAGCCGAAGATGTAGTAGAGCCCGGGCACGATGATCACCCCGAACAGGGTGCCGAAGAGCATGCCGCCGAGGGCCGAGCCCCCGATCGTGCGGTTGCCCACGGCCCCCGGCCCCGTGGCGATCACCAGCGGGACGAGGCCCGCGACGAAGGCCAGCGAGGTCATGAGGATCGCGCGGAAGCGGACCTTGGCGCCCTCGATCGCCGCCTCGAGCACCGTCGACCCGTGCCGGTGTTGCTGCACCGCGAACTCGACGATCAGCACCGCGTTCTTGCCGAGCAGGCCCACGAGCATGACCAGCCCGACCTGGGCGTAGATGTCGTTCGCGAGCCCCATGTACTTGAGCAGGGCGAAGGACCCCAGCACGCCCGCCGGGAGCGAAATGATCACCGCCAGCGGGATCAGGAAGCTCTCGTACTGCGCCGCGAGCACCAGGTAGACGAAGATCAAGACGACGATGAAGATATAGAGCGCCTCGTTCCCGCGGCGCGCCTCGTCGAAGGAGAGGCCCTCCCAGGCGATGTCGTAGCCGCGCGGCAGCGTCTGCTCGGCCACCTCCCGCACCGCGGTCAGCGCGTCGTCGCTGGTGAAGCCCGCGGCGGGCTCGCCGCGAATCGCGGCCGAGGTGAACAGGTTGTAGCGCGTGATCTCGTTGGGGCCCTGGGTCTTGCGCAGGCGCATGAACGCCGAGTAGGGGACCATTTCGCCGTGGTGGTTCTTCACGTAGAGCTTGAGGATGTCCGAGGGCAGCCGGCGGAACTCCGGGGCCGCCTGGGTGTAGACCTTGAAGAAGCGCCCGAAGCGAATGAAGCCCTGCTCGTAGGTGCTCCCGATCAGGATCCCCAGGTTCTCCATGGCCTTCCCGATCGAGACCCCCTTCTGCATGGCCAGCTCCTTATCGACCACGAGCTCGTACTGCGGGTAGTTGGCCGCGAAGAAGGTGAACAGCCCGGTCAGCTCCTTGCGCTTCCCGAGGGCGGCCATGAAGTCCTTGGTGATCTGGTCGAACTCCTGGTAGTCGGTGCCGTTGGTCTTGTCGAGCAAGCGCAGCGCGAAGCCGCCCGCTGCGCCGTAGCCGGGCACCGCCGGCGGCTGGAAGAACTCGATGATCGCCCCGATGTCGCGGGTCTTCTCCTCGAGCTCCTCCATGACGTCGTGCACCGAGTTCGTGCGCTCGGACCAGTTGCGCAGGTTGATCAGGCAGGTGCCGGCGTTGGAGCCGCGCCCCTCGGTGAGGATCTCGAAGCCGGCGAGCGAGGAGACCGACTCCACGCCTTCGATCTCCTTGGCCACGGCCTGCAGCCGCTTCGCGATCGCGTTGGTCCGCTCGAGGGTCGCGCCCGGCGGCGTCTGCACGATCGCGTAAATGATCCCCTGGTCTTCGTTGGGAATGAAGCCCGCGGGCAGGCGCTCGTTGAGCGCGTAGACCCCGTAGCCCACCGCCGCCAGCAAGCCGATCGTGAGCAGGCGCCGGCGCACGGTGATCCGCAGCAGGCGGACGTAGAGCCCGGTGAACGCCTCGAACAGGCGGTTGAAGGGGTCGAGCAGGCGCCCGACGAGGCTCGGCCGCGCCCCGGGTCCGTGCGTGGACCTCAAGATCATGGCGCAGAGCACGGGCGTGAGGGTCAGCGCGACCACGCCCGAGAGGATGATCGAGGAGGCCATGGTCACGGAGAACTGGCGGTAGAACACGCCGACGGGCCCGGTCATGAACGCGACCGGCACGAAGACCGCCGCCATCATGACCGTGATCGCGATCACGGCGCCGCTGATCTCGCCGAGGACCTGCTTCACGGCGTTGTAGGGCGACGCGTGCGTCTGCTCCATTTTCGCGTGCACGGCCTCGACGACCACGATCGCGTTGTCGACCACGATCCCGATCGCGAGCACGAGCGCGAAGAGCGTGATCAGGTTGATCGTGAAGCCGAACAGGCTCATGAACACGAAGGCGCCGATCAAGGACACCGGGACGGCGAGGGTCGGGATCAGGGTCGAGCGCCAGTCGCCGAGGAACACGAAGACCACCGCGGCCACGAGCACGAAGGCCTCGCCCAGGGTGTGGATCACCTTCTCGGTCGAGGCGTCGAGGAAGCTCGAGACGTCGTAGCTGATCTTGTAGTCCATGCCCGGGGGGAACGCGGGCTCGAGCTCCGCGAGCTTCGCCTTGACCTGCTCGATCACCCTGCTGGCGTTGCTGCCCAGGCTCTGCTTGAGCACGATCGCCGCCGCGGGGTGTCCGTCGAGGTTCGAGTAGATGTCGTAGAACTCGCTCTCGAGGTCGACGTCCGCGATGTCCTCGAGGTGCAGGAAGTCACCCTCGGCGTTGGCGCGAATGATGATGTCCTCGTATTGCTCGGGCTTGTTGTAGCGCCCTTCGTAGACGAGGACGTACTCCAGCGACTGCGAGGTCTTGCCGGAGCTGCGGCCGGTGCGGCCGGGCCGGCCGATGATGCTCTGCTCCTCGAGCGCCTCCAGGACCTCCTCGGTGGAGACGTTGTAGGCGCGCATGCGGTCGGGCTTCAGCCAGATCCGCATGGCGTATTGGCGGCTGCCGAGGATCTGCGCCTTGCCCATGCCCGGGATCCGCTTGAGCTCGGGCAGAATGTTGACGTTGGCGTAGTTGTAGACGAACTTCTCGTCCGCGGCCTCGTCCTCGCTGTAGAGGTTCACGTACATCAGCATGCTGGGCTGCATGCGCGTGATCACCACGCCCTCGCGCTGGACCAGCGGGGGCAGGCGGTTGAGCACCTGGTCGACGCGGTTCTTGACGTTGACGACCGCGGCGCTCGGGTCGGTGCCCAGCTCGAACACGACCTGGATCGTGGCCTCGCCCGCGCTCGTGGCGTCGGAGGTCAGGTACTTCATGCCGGGGACGCCGTTGATCGAGCGCTCGAGCGGGATCAGCGTCGAGCGCACGAGCACGTCGGCGCTGGCTCCGGGGTAGGCGATCTCCACGTGCACGCGCGGGGGCGAGATCGAGGGGAACTGGCTGCTGGGCATGACCCGCATGGCCAGCAGGCCCAAGAACACCAGCACCACCGACGTGACGATCGCGAGGACCGGTCTGTGGAGGAAGCGGCTGAACATGGTTTGGCTCTTCTCGTCTGTGGGCGGTCGCGGCGCGCGACCCGCCTCGTGCGGGGAGGTCGAAGGGCAGACGGTGGGCCCAGCCGCGGCGAGCGCGCCGCGGCAGCCACCTGGGACGTCGCGCGGGGAGCGCTCAGTCCGCGGGCAAGTCCAGCTGCTTCAGGAGCTCGGCCGGGTCGAGGTACTTCGTCGCCACGTGCGACCCGTCCTGGACCTTCCGCAAGCCCTCGAACAGGATCCGCTCGTGCTCGTCCAGGCCCTCTGAGACGACGAACAGGTGCGGGACCTCCTCGGCGACCGTGATTCGGCGTTGGTGCACGACGCCGTCCTTGTCGACCACGAACACGAAGCGGTGGTCGAGCACCTCGAAGGTCGCCGCCTGGGGGATCACCAGCGCGTCCTTCAGCGGGGTCTTGATCCGCACCTTGCCCGTTTCCCCGTGCCGCAGCACCCCGCGGGGGTTGGGGAAGGTGGCGCGGAAGGCGATCGTGCCGGTCTCGTTGTTGAAGTCGGCCTCGATCGTCTCGATCGTCCCGACCTGATCGAAGACCTGATTGTTGGCCAGGATCAGCTCCACCTCTTTCGGGCGCTCGGCCTCGGGGCACGCCATGTATTCGAGGTATTCCGACTCGGTCACGTTGAAGTAGACCCACATGTGTCGGTTGTCGGACACGGTCGTGAGCAGCTCACCCTCTTCGAGCAAGCTCCCCCGCCGGACCTCGAGCAGGCCCATGATCCCGTCGAAGGGGGCGTTGATCGCCGTGAACTGCCGGTGCGCTTCCCTCAGCGCCACCTCGGCCTGGGCCTTGTCGAGCTTGGCCTTCGCCAGGGCCAGCTCGTTGGCCGAGACGACCTGCTTGGCCGCGAGGAGCTCGGTGTTCGTGAACTCGATCTGCGCCGCCTGGGCCTCGGCCCGGGCCATGTCGAGCTCGGCCTGGTAGAGCGTCGGCTTGATCTGGAACATGCGCTGGCCTTCGCGGACGGGCTTGCCTTCGTCGACGAAGATCTCCTCCAGGTAGCCGCCCTCCAGGGCGCGCAGCTCGATCCGCTGGATCGCGTGAATCTGGGCCACGTAGTCGTCGGAGAGCTCGGTGTCCATTCGCAGCGGGCTCGTGACGAGCAGCTCGCCGCTGGAGTGTCCTGCGTGCTCCCCGGCGGGAGCGGCCTCGTGCTCCCCCGCGGTGTCTTTGGTGGCGGCGGACGCCCCGCAGCCGATCGGGCCCAGGGTGCTCGCCAGGCCAAGGAGGAGGGGAACGGCTCGGCCTACGCCTCGTTGCTTCACGGTGTGTTTCGATCCTTTTGAGTGGGCTGGGTTCAGCGACACGTGCCGACGGCGGACGCGTCCCGCCGTCTCTGCCACGCTGCGTCAGCAAACGCGCTGCCAAACCAAGGCCGCTTTAGAGGACTTAACTTCGGTGTGGCGAGTGTCCCAGGGCTCCACACCTGGGCGCCCCACGCGCCCGTGTGTGGCAGGGCTCCCCACGTGGGACACCCGCGGTGTGGCACCCCGGAAGGCGAAGCCAGCCCGCACTTCTCACCGCTCGCTCCGCTCGTGGATTCGAAGTGCGGCCAGCGGTGTTGTTCAAGACAGTGACACCCGGCCTGCGGCCGGGTACGCGCTGTCGCTTGCGCCTCGCTCGCGGCGGCAGAGCCGCCGACTCGCTCCGGCGCAGCCCGCCTGCTTCGCAGGCGGCTACCCCGCAAACTCACCACTTCGTGGTGAGCTTTGCGGGC
>JAGQRJ010000332.1 GCA_020425635.1 Planctomycetota bacterium
GAGCGTGGCGGGTTCCAACCGTAGGGGCGCGTCGCCCTGTTCCGGAGCGTGGCGGGTTCCAACCGTATGGGCAGAGCTTGGTTTCGGGAGGGAGTTTGGATACCGGGGGGCCTGGCATACTCCTTACAACTAGCCGGGAAGGCGTAGAGGCCGAGACCGACGCCGAGCTGCGAGGGTGAGGCGACGCGTGTGTCTCGGGGTGCGGGCCGAGGCAAGCTCGGCCCCTACGGGCGTGGTGCCCCCTGAAGAGCGCGCGCCTGCGGCCCGTTGGGGGTGAGCGCGAGGAGCTTCGCTGCGAGGGCGAGGGGGCCTCGGAGAGGCCCCCTAAAAACAAGCCTAGTCCGACTCTTCCCAGAAGCCGCGGAGCATGTCGCGGCGTTGGGGGAGCTGCAGCTTCTGCAGCGCGCCGACCTCGATCTGGCGGATCCGCTCGCGGCTGACCTTGAAGATCGCGCCGACCTCTTCGAGGGTGTAGGTGTAGCCGTCGCCCAGGCCGTAGCGCAGCTTGAGGACCTCGCGCTCGCGGTAGCTGAGGGTCTTGAGCAGCGAGGCGATCCGCTCCTTGAGCAGGGCCTGCTGGCTGGCCTCGATCGGGGTGTCGCTCTTGTGATCCTCGAGCAGGTCGCCGAACTGGCCGTCTTCGCCGTTGCCGTAGGGCTGGTCGAGGGAGAGCGAGGAGCGGTGCAGCTCGAGCAGGCGGGTGACCTCCTTGGGCGGGAGGCCGGTGATCCGGGCCATTTCCTCGAGGGAGGGGTCGCGCCCGTGCCGCTTGAGGAAGTCCTCGTGGTCTTCGATCAGGCGGTTGAGGTTGTTGATCGCGTGGATCGGGATCCGCACCGTGCGCGACTGGTAGGCGATCGAGCGCGTGATCGTCTGCTTGATCCACCACGTGGCGTAGGTCGAGAACTTGTTGCCGCGGGTCGCCTGGTAGCGATCGAGGGCCTTCATGAGCCCGGTGTTCCCCTCCTGGATCAGGTCGAGGAAGGGCAGCCCCTTGTTGCGGAACTTCTTGGCAATGCTCACCACGAGCCGCAGGTTCTTCTGCGAGAGCGCCTTCTTGGCCTCCTCGTAGCGCACCTTGCCCGCCTCGATCCGGGCGAGGGTGAACTCGAGGGACTCGGGGGTCTCCTGGGCCTGGAGGCAGAGCTGCTGCAGGGTGCGCTCGAGGGCCTCGATCTCGCGGGCGCCGCCGCGGGAGCGCTTGAGCTCGGCCAGGCGGACCTTGAGCCGGCTCAGGCGACCCGAGAGCTTCTGCAGGCTGTTGAGCGCCGGGGTCAGGCGCGAGATCTGGATCCGGTAGGGCAAGAGCACGCCGCGCGCTTCGGTGAGCTTGCGGCCCAGGGCGCGGCGCAGGCGCGCGCGCTGCTCGGGCTTGCCCGAGGACCCGAGCATGCGCCCGAAGGTCCGCTGGTGCTCGGCAATGTCGTAGCCCACGACCGGCAGCAGGCGCTTGAGGTCCTTCTGGATCCGGTCCTTCTTCTTGTTGTCGTTGGCCTCGATCAACAGCACGCGATCGACCGGCAGCTGCCCGCTGGTGATCTTCTCGAGCAGGCGCAGGGTGCCCTGGAGAATGCAGCCGTTGCTCAGGATCCGCTCGCGGAAGTCGGCGCGCGCCTCCTCGAGCTCCCGCGCCAGCACCCGCTCCTCCTCGACGGAGATCGGCGGGATCACGCTCATTTGGTTGAGGTAGACCTTGATCAGGTCCTGGTCACGCTCGCCGCGATCCGGGGTCTTCTTCGATTCCGGGCCGGTGACCGGCGTGGGTGTCGTGGTGCCCGACATGGCCTGCTACTCTGGCTGCGGTGTAGCGCTGAATGAGCGCACGAGGGGTTGATTCTATGGCCCCCGCGCAGCAGCGTAAACCCCGTCGGAGGCAAGCGTGGGTTTATACGAAATCGGCGGCCGCCGACCCCTGATCCACGCCTCGGTCTACCTCGCTCCGGGCTGCCAGGTGGTGGGCGACGTGCACCTCGCCGAAGACGCCAGCGTCTGGTTCAATGCCGTGGTCCGTGCCGACCTGCAGGTGGTCCGGATCGGGGCCCGCACCAACATTCAGGACCTGGCCCTGGTCCACGCGACCACCGCGCGCCTGCCGACCGTGATCGGCGACGACGTGACCGTCGGCCACGGCGCGGTGCTCCACGGCTGCCAGGTCGGCGACCGGGTGCTCCTGGGCATGGGCGCGGTGCTCCTCGACGGGGTCGAGGTCGGCTCGGACTCGATCGTCGCGGCCCAGTCCCTGGTCCGGGTCGGGTTCAAGGTCCCCTCGGGCACCCTCGTGGCCGGCGTCCCGGCCGAGGTCAAGCGCGAGCTGACCGACGCCGAGCGCGAGGCGATCCGCGCCTCGACCCAGCGCTACGCCCAGCGCGCCCAGCAATACCGCGAGGGTCTCCGCGCCGCCCAGGGCCGCGTCACGGGCTGACCCAGCTTCGACCTCCGGCGAAGCGTGGGGCGAGCTCCAGCGAGGCCGGGCCAGCCAGCTCGTTCGGCGCCTCGGCGGGGCGGCCGCTCGACGGCTAGCCCGCACGTCTCACCACTCGTTCCGCTCGTGGATTCGAAGTGCGGCCAGCAGTGTTGTTCAAGACAGTGAGACCCGGCCTGCGGCCGGGTACACACTGTCGCTTGCGCCTCGCTCGCGGCGGCAGAGCCGCCGACTCGCTCCGGCGCA
>JAGQRJ010000333.1 GCA_020425635.1 Planctomycetota bacterium
CGGAGTCGGAGTCGGGGTCGGAGTCGGAGTCGGTGTCGGTGTCGGAGTCGGAGTCGGGGTCGGAGTCGGAGTCGGTGTCGGTGTCGGTGTCGGAGTCGGTGTCGGAGTCGGAGTCGGTGTCGGTGTCGGTGTCGGAGTCGGAGTCGGTGTCGGAGTCGGTGTCGGGGTCGGAGTCGGTGTCGGTGTCGGAGTCGGAGTCGGAGTCGGGGTCGGTGTCGGCCTCGGGAGGGGCTTCTTCTCCGACTCCTTTCGCCGGTGTGCTTCCGGGTCACCGTGAACCCGCTCTTGATACTCAGGGCCTCTCCGTGAGCGACTTAGGTCGGGCACGGGGCTTGTAGAGGCCGGGGCATGCGGGTGCTCGTCGGATTGTTCTTGGTGGGGGCCCTCGGTCCCTTGTGCGCGGGGGAGCTGCCGTCCCCGACCGGGGAGTTCGCGTTCGCGGCGCGGGCTGGGGAGGAGGTCGCCGAGGGCGTGGCCTGGGTGCGGCGGGAGGCGACCGGGCTCGTGCTCGAGCAGACCTGGCCGGCGCGGGTCGAGATCGCGCTCGCGGTCGACGCGCGCGGAGAGCTCCGCGGGGCGGCGCCGCTGCAGGCCGGCTTCACCGCGCAGCTGCTGGGGGCCGAGCGCGAGGCGCTGCGCTTCGAGGTGCGGCTGCGGGCCAACGGCCCGGGCTACGTCGGCGCGTGGCGCACGACCCGGGACGGGCGCACCCTCGCGAGCGGGACCGCCAGCTGGCGCCAGAGCCGGGCCGAGGCGCTGAGCCCGCTGGCGGCGGCGATCCGCGCAGCGGTCGAGCCGGTCGCCGGGCGCGGCACCGTGCCTGCCCGGAGCGTGTTCTCGCGCGGCCGACCGGAGCCCGACGCCCTCGTGCGCGGGCCGGCGGTGTTTGGACGCATGGCCGAGCTGATCGCGGGCGCCGAGCGGGAGGTCCTGTTCCTGACCTACACCTGGGAGGCCGAGTGCGGCCCCTCGCTCCGGATCGCGGCCGCGCTGCGCGAGCTCGCCGCGCGACGCAAGGCCAGCGGGGGCCCGCCGGTGCGGGCCTGGTTCGTGGTCAACGGCGGGTTGTTCGCCAAGCGGACCGCGATCCAGAGCATGCGCCGCGACCTCGCCGGCTTGGACCTCGCGCCGTGGGTCGACGTGCGCCTGGTCCGACACGAGCACCTCGCCTTCGGCGCGCTGCACACCAAGTCGCTGGTCGTCGACGGTCGGGTGGCCTTGGTCAGCGGGGCGAACCCCGAGGCCAAGCACGACGGCGAGCGCCCGTGGCACGACCTCGGGTTCGTCGTGCACGGGCAGGCGGCCTACGCCGCGCGCGAGGACTTCGCGCAGGTCTGGCGCAAGACGACGGGCGAGGAGCTCCCCGAGGTGCCGCTCCCGGCCGCGCACCCCGCCGACGTCCCGGTGTTCGCGATCTCGCGCCGGGGGCAGGGCAATCCGCTGCGGCGCTCGATCCGGGACCCCCAAGGGCAGGCCTACCTGGCGGCGATCGAGCACGCCCAGCGCTCGATCCGGATCCTGACCCCGAACCTCAACTACCGCCCCCTCATGGAGGCCTTGGCGCGCGCCGCCGCGCGCGGCGTGCACGTGCAGCTGGTGCTCTCGCGCGGGTTCAACAGCGACGCCGAGAATCGACCGCTGCAGGGCGGGTGCAACGACACGACCGTGGGCTGGCTCCAGGAGCGCGCCCAGGCGCTGGGGATCGGCCCGGGGCTGCTCGACCCGCGCTGGTACTCGCAGGACGGCGCGGCGCCCCTCGAGGGCAACGGGCCGGGGGCCTCCCACGCGAAATACCTCTCGGTCGACGACGCGGTGGTCCTGGTCGGGAGCACGAACCTCGACACCCAGAGCTTGGTGCACAGCCGCGAGCTCGACTTCCTCGTCGACGACGTGGCGACCACCCGCGCCTGGGACGCGCGGGTGTTCCTGCCCGCGTGGGAGCGCGCGATCCCGGCGGGGGGGCGCCCGGCGCGGACCCTGCCCCCGCCGCTCGCGCCCCTGCCCCCGCCGGTCACGCGCTAGCCCGCAGCTGCAGGGGCCGCTCGCCGGCGCGCCGCGCGCCACACGATCCGCGTTACGATCCCGGGCATGGCGGACGACCCCGAGGTCAGTGTGATCACCCCGGTCTACGAAGCGGAGGCGACGCTGCCCGCGGCGTTGGCGGCGATCCTCGGCCAGGAGACCGCGCGCTCGCTGGAGGTGATCGTCGTCGACGACGGATCGCCCGATCGCTCGGGGGCGATCGCGGCGGAGGTCGCGGCGCGCGACCCCCGGGTGCGGGTCTTGACCAAGCCCAACGGTGGCGAGGCCAGCGCGCTGAACGTCGGCTTTCGCCAGGCCAAGGGCGCCTTCATTGCGATCCTCGAGGGCGACGTCGAGCCCGCCCCCGACTGGCTCGAGCGCTGCCTGCAGGTGCTCGAGGCCGAGCCCGACGCCTGGGCGGTCGGCGGCTACCTCGAGACCCCGCCCGACGACCCCTGGATCGCGCGCCTCGCGGGATACGAGATCGAGACCAAGTTCCAGAGCAAGCCGCGCGAAGCCAAGCACCTGACCTCGGCCAACGTGCTCTACCGCCGCGAGGCCTTCGAGCTGGCCGGGCCCTTCGACGAGCGCCTGGTCAACGCGA
>JAGQRJ010000334.1 GCA_020425635.1 Planctomycetota bacterium
CCCGTGTCCGTGGGTCAGGCTCAGCGCGACGCGCCCGGCGAGCTCGCCGGCGAGGCGCGGCGCGCCGCTCGGCTCGCTCGCGATCTCGATCGATTCGGGCGTCGGCGCGGGGAGGCCCTCGGCCGTGAACAGCGCGGCCACCGCCTGCTTCCCGGCCGCCCGCCCGAGGAGCCAGGCTCGCCTGCGCGCGTCGCTGCCGAAAGCGCGCAGCCGCGCGCGCTCGGCCGGGGAGAGGCAGCCCTCCCCGGGCGACGTCCGAATCAGCGCGATCTCAGGCTCCGCCACCGTGACCTCTGGCGCGTGCATTCTTCCCGAGCCCCCCTGAGCCGCCGCCACGAAATTTCTCACCTCACCTAAGCGCCGAGGTGAACGGAGATTACGCGACGGGGGTGTTTTGACAGGCCAGCGGCGAGCCTCTACGATCATCGCATGCCGGATGACGGCGATCGCGCGTTGGCAAGGTTGGTGGTCGAGGCTGGGTTCATGTCCCAAGCCGAAACGGCCACGTATTGGAATCGAATCCAGGCGCCGGGTTCGCCGCGCCTGGCGCAGCTCCTGCTCCAGTCGGGCCGCCTCGACGCGGCGCAAATGGACGAGCTCCGCCGGCGCTTCCAGGCCCAGCAGCGCAAGCCCGTCACCCTCCCCGTGGGCGACGCGACCTCCTCTCAGGAGGTCACCGTCGAGCAGGCCTGGAACGAGGCCCTCGATCGGGACCGCGTGCTGGCCGAGGTCTTGCTCCAACGCCGACTGGTCGCCCTCGAGCGACTGCAAGAGTGCCGCCAGATCCAGCGCGACCAGCAGCTCCGGCTGGGGGTCGTGATCGTCAAGCGAGGCTACGCGTCGCGCAGCCAGATCGAATCGGCGATCGCCGAGGTGCGCAAGATCGGCAACGGGCGCCTCCCGTGGCCTGCCCAGTTCTTCGAGGCGCAGGGCTCCCCGCCCCCAAGCTTTCAGCCGCCTTCGGGACGCCACGCCTCGAGCTCCGCGCGCCACGAACCACCGCTCGTCGCGGCCCCGCGAGACTCCGGAAGGGTCCCGGACTACCCCAGCTCCGCCGCTGCGCCGATCCATGGCTCGCAGCGCCTGGCCCGCGACGCGGCCGCCGCCTCCTCTCGCTCGGGCTCGGGCCGCCACGACGAAGGCTGGTTGAATGGGCCCGGGGCGCCGGCCCCCCTCGCGAAGACCCTCGAGGACGAGAACCCCTTCGCCAGCGTGCGCAACACCCCGAGCGGACCCGGCGACCCGCTCTTCGTGCCCCTCGACCCCGAGGACGTTCCGCGCGGCCGCGGGGGCCTGGGGCTGCCGCCAGTGGTCAGCCCGCAGGAAGACGGGCAACCCACGGTGATCCACCGGGCGGTCAAGCCGCAGGGCGGGTTGCCCCCCGGGCTCTCGCCCTCGGACATCGACGAGGACACCCTCCTGGGGGGGAACTCCCTCGACGAGCTGAACCCGTTCGCGAACTTCCCCATGCAGCCCCCCCTGGGCGACTCCGCGGCGATCACGATCGAGACCCCCGAGGGGCCGCCGCGCGCGGCTCCCCCAGCCTCGGGCTGGGGCGACGGCGGCACCGGCGGGTGGTCGGGCAGCGACATGGACATTCTCCCCAGCCAGTCGGAGTCCGGGCTGGGGACCACCGGCGGCTTCGCCCCCCTCCCGGGCGGAGGCTCCGAGCTCGGCCCCGGCTTCGCCGAAGACCCCAGCTCGGGCTCGGGGGGGTTCAAGATCAGCGCCCAGGGCGGCGGCGACCTGCCCTTGAGCGAGTCGGGTCCCTCGCACGCGTTCCCTGCCTTTGGCGGGGGCGACAACATGCCCCCCCGCGAAGCAGGCGAACACGGCGGCGCCCCTGCAGCGCTGGTGGCGGCGAGCGCCAGCAGCCGCGAGCGCTCGAAGGCCCAGCGCCTCGACAAGAACACCAAGCTCCTGCGCATGCTGATCGGGCTCTGCGTGGGGATCTTCGTGATCTCCGTGGCGCTGATGGTCTACATCCTCGTGTTCAGCGAGCAGCCACCCGCGGCTCCCGGCGACGGCAACGGCAACGGCCAGGAGCAGCGAGGCCCTGAGACGCCGGACGACGGCGGGCAAACGCCCGGCGAGACGCCCCCCCCGCGCTAGCCGCGGCCCTTGCTCGCGCGGTCGATGGCGTCGAGCAGGGAGACCTTGGGGTTGAGGAACTGCGCGACGCCGAGCATCTCCACCAGGATCTTGAGGCTCGACGAGAGCGAAAACAGCGAGATCCCCCCGCCGCGCGAAGACAGCCCCTCCGCCTCCTTGACCACGGCCGCCATGCCCGTCGAGCCGACGTAGGTCAGCGCGTGCATGTCGACGAGCAGCCAGTCGACGCCTTCGGCGCTGACCTCGAGCACCCGGGAGAAGTCGTGCTTGTTCTCCCCGGTGATCTGGCCCTCGAGGGTCAGCAGGCGACCGTCTCCCGCCTGTCCGAGGGAGAAGGTCCCGCTGGCTGCGGCCTTCAGCGAGTCGCGCACGGCCCCGACGCTCTCGGGAGCGGGCCGCCAGCGTGGATAGTCGCGCGCGAGCGCCGCGAGGGCCGGCTGCGCGCGGGCCTCGCCCAGGCTGCGCGCGCGCAGCAGCAGACCCAGCGCCGCGACGCAGGCGCCCTGGTCGACCAGGGCTGCCCCGAGGGCGTGGGCCTCACGGCCGAGCCCGGCGCGCAGCGCCTCGTCCTGGGCGCCCCGCGCCCACGCGTGGTCGAGCGCGCGGAGCGCCACCCCGAGGCGCCCCGCCTTTCGAGCCACTCGGCTGGCCGCGACTGCCTCTGCAGCGGACGCGCGCATGCCCACTCCTCGCCGGAATCTTAGCAAGAGGGGCTCCCTGGGTCGGGGCTCGCTGGGCGCGCCTTCGGCTCGCGAGGAGCGCCGCTCCGCGACAAACTGCGGGCAGCGAGGGCCGGACCCTCGGGCGAAGGAAGGCGCCGTGGAAGACCCCAGAATACGCGCAGCCCTCGAGCGAGGCTGGATCGAGCCCCAGGTCGTCCAGGCCCTGCGCAGCAGTGTGCCCGCCCAGGCGTTGTGGGGCGCGCTCTGCCAGCGCTACCCGCGCCTGCGCGACCTGGGGCAGAGCTCGGCCGGTGGGCCCCTGGCCGGAGCCGCCGAGGTCGCCCCGACCGTCGCCCTGCCCTCTGGCTCGGGGCGCGTGGCAGAGGCGGCCTCCGCCGAGCTGCGCGAGCGCGCGGCGCAGGCCTACCAGCTCGCGCGGGCCGAAGACCCGCGCTTCGCCCCCCACGCGCAGGTCGTGCTGCAGACCCTCCACGAGCTCGGCCGCGGCGGCATGGGCGTGGTCCACCGCGTGCGCGACGCGCGCCTGGGGCGCGAGGCGGCGCTCAAGCTGCTGACCAGCGAGCGCGCGCAGCCCGAGCTGATCGCCCGCTTCCTGCGCGAGGCCGAGCTCACCGCCTCCCTCGACCACCCCGCGATCCCTCCGATCTACGAGGCCGGGACCCTCGCCAACGGCCAGCCGTTCTTGCTCATGAAGGTGATCGAAGGGCAGCCCTTCAGCGAGGTCCTGCGCGCGGCAGGGGAGCGCCCGCGGGGTCGCGAGCTGCGTGAGCTGCTCGAGGTCGTGGTCAAGGTGGGGGAGGCCGTGGCGCACGCCCACGGACGCGGGGTCCTGCACCGGGACCTCAAACCCGCCAACGTCATGGTCGGCGCGCTGGGCGAGGTCATGGTCGTCGACTGGGGCCTGGCCCGGCGGGTGGACGAGCCCGACGCCCCCGAGGCTGCGGACGGCGCGGCGCCGGTGTCAGACGGCCTGACCCAGGTGGGCGCGGTCCTCGGCACCCCGGGCTACCTGCCCCCCGAGCAGGCCGACGGCGCGCGGGTGGACGCGCGCGCGGACGTGTTCGCCCTGGGCGCGATCTTGACCGAGGTGCTCACCGGCGCGCCTCCGGTGACCGGGGCCACGGTCACCAACAAGCTGGCGGCGACCCTCCAAGGCAAGATCGCGGCCCCCCGCGACCGCCGCCGCGACGTGCCCCCGGCCCTCGACGCGATCGCGCGCCGCGCGCTCGCCGGCGACCCGAGCGAGCGCACCCAGACCGCCGCGGCCTTCGTCGACGACCTGCGCGCCTTCCTCGCCGACGAGCCGGTGAGCGTCTACCGCGAGGGCCCCCTCGGCCGCGCGCGTCGCTGGGGCCGGCGTCACCCCGCGCTGGCCGCGGTGCTCGGTGTGACCCTCGCCGGCGGGCTCGTGTTCGGCGGGGTGACCGCGGCGCTGCTCGGCCGGGCGAGCAGCGAGCGCGCGCTGCGCGAGGCCGCGGAGGTCGCCAAGGAGCACGCCGAGGCCATGAAGGC
>JAGQRJ010000335.1 GCA_020425635.1 Planctomycetota bacterium
CCCTTGTTCTTGTAGGCGCTGCCGCAGGTGACCGGGGTCAGCTCGCGGGTGAGCGTCGCCTTGCGGACGACGGCCACGATCTTCTCCTCGGGGATGTCCTGACCCTCGAGGAAGGCCTCGGCGATCTCGTCGTCGAAGTCGGCGAGGGCCTCGAGCATCTTGGCGCGCTGGGCCTCGCAGACCTCCTTGAGGTCGTCGGGGATCTCGCGCTCGACGACCTCGCCGCCCTCCTTGCCCTCGAAGTAGTTCGCCTTCATCGTGATCAGGTCGACCACGCCCTCGTGGTCGTTCGAGAGCCCGATCGGGTGCTGGATCATGACCGCGTTGTGCTTGAGCACGTCGCGCAGCTGCTGGCACACGCGCAGCGGATCGGCGCCCGAGAGGTCGCACTTGTTGACGAAGGCGATGCACGGCACGTTGTAGCGCCGCATTTGCCGGTCGACGGTGATCGACTGCGACTGCACGCCGCTGACCGAGCACAGCACGAGGATCGCGCCGTCGAGCACGCGCAGCGCGCGCTCGACCTCGATCGTGAAGTCGACGTGGCCAGGGGTGTCGATGATGTTGATCGCGTGGTCGCGCCAGTTGCAGTAGGTCGCGGCCGACTGGATCGTGATCCCGCGCTCCTTCTCCAGCTCCATGCTGTCCATCTTCGCGCCGACGCCGTCTTTGCCCTTGACGTCGTGGATCGCGTGGATCTTCCCGGTGTAGTAGAGGACGCGCTCGGTGAGGGTCGTCTTGCCGGAGTCAATGTGAGCCGAGATCCCGATGTTGCGGATCTTTTCGCGCGGCTGTGCCATGGTCGTCCTCGTGAGCGCTCGTACGCTCGAATACGCGTGGGTCAGCGGGTACCCGCCTTGGGGACCCTAAATTTGGAACCATTGCTTATCACACTCCGGCGGAGATCCAAGCTCCGAATCGAGTTGGATTTCCGTCGGCTTGCCCAAAGTGTGACGGCGGGCTGACCGCGGCCTGTCTGGGGGAGGCTACTCCGGGACGCTGTTGGCGATCGCGCGCAGCGCGGTGCTCCATTGAGGCACCAAGGGGCGCAAGCGCTCGACCGCCTGCCGGACGAGATGCCCCCGCTGGAAGCTCTGCTCCCGCAAGGCCTTGACCAGGTCCTCCAGGGCCGACTGGGTGTCGATCTGGCGGCGGCTGCCGGTCAGCGCGTCGGACGGGGTCGCCAGCGCGTCGAGGACCCGCTCCAGGCGCTCGAGGCGCACGGCCTCGATCCGCGCCAGGACGCGGTTGGTCCCCGCCCGGTCGCGAAACAGGTCGGTGATCTGGCGCTCGAGGATCACCGCGATCGCCGCCGCGCAGCGCGCCTGCCAGTCGTTGTCGGCCGAGAGCGAGAGCCGCAGGGCGTCGCCGGCGCGGCTCGCGCGGTCGCGCGCGACCTCGAAGTCGCGGCGCTTGGGCTCCGCCCAGTTGAGCTGGGCGAGCCCGCCCCCGCCGAGGAGCTCGCGGGCGAGGATCCGCCGGGCCCGCGGGTCGTTGGGGACCAGCTGGATCGCGCGCTGGAGGAAGGCCAGCTCGTCCTCCTCCTTGCTGTCGCGCTGGGCCCAGGCGCTCAGCTCGAGCGCCGCGTTCTGCGCGAGGACCGGGTCGGCGGCCGCGAGCTCGGCCAGCTCCTCGAGCACCGCCGACATGGGACGACCGAGGCCGTAGCTGGTGAGCGCGCGGATCCTGAGGGCCTGGGGCAGGCTCAGGCGCAGCGCGGGATCGATCGCCTGCAGGATCTGCGCGGCGGTGGTCCGCGCCTCCGCCAGCTCGCCGAGGGCCAGCTGGGCCTGCGCCTTGGCCAGCTCGACCGCGCGGCGCTGGCCCGGAGTCTTGGCGCGCCCGCTGAGCTCGACGAGCTCGGTCAGCGCCCCGCGCAGCCGCGGCCCGGCCCCTGGGTCGCCGGCGACCGCGCGCTCGATGGCCTCGAGCTGGGTGCGCATGCGCACGCGCACGGGCGCCTCGTGGGGGGTCAACCGCAGGCCCAGCGCGACCAGGGTCCCGCCCTCCTGCTCTGCGAGCAGCACGCTGCCTCCCGGGAGCGGGAGCAGGTGGGGGGCGAGCGGCGGCGAGGTCGGGTGGCGCAGGCCGATCAGCCCGCCCCCGCGCGCCTCGTAGGCGAACACATGGCCGGTGGGATCGAGCAGCGCCGCGGCGCGCGAGCCGTCCTCCAGCGCGAGCACGACGGGCGGGGAGGGGGCGTGGGTCCCCGCCGAGAGCGTGTGGCGCCAGCGCTCGTTGCCCTCGAGGTCGAAGGCCACGATCCCTGGCGCGTCGCCGGCGTAGCTCGCGAAGACCCCCGCCTCGCTGAGCACCGCCGTGCAGAGGGCCGGCAGCTCGTGGGCCCAGCGGGGCTGGCCCGTGCGGGCGTCGAAGCTGCGCAGCCAGGTGCCCGAGGCGACGAGGACGAGCGCGTCACTGGCCTGGAGCTCGGCGCGGTTGGTGGCCAGGGGGAGCGGCGTCGACCAGGCCGGCGTGCCGTCGGGCTGGAGCGCGACGAGGGTCGCGCGGAGGGTCGACCAGCCGACCCCCACACAGAGGGGCTCCACCCCGGGCACGACGCAGGGCGGGGCGTCGATCTTGTCGGCGTGACTCGGGGCGGAGGCCCAGAGGTCGGCGCCGGTCGCCCCGTCGACCAGGGCCAGGGGCGCGCTGAGCAGCAGCTCCTCGACCCCGTCGCCGGTTTGGTCGGGGACCCAGGCCAGGCCGCCGCTGTGACGACCTCGATTCCAGACGACCGCCCAGCCCTCCTCACCGGGCTGCATGCGCTGGACCCAGCCCTCCTCCCAGTTCTCACCCCCGCAGACCACGAGCCCTGGCCGGTCGTCGCGACGGGCAGGCAGCGCGGCCTGGATCGCCCCGGGTGCGTCCACGGAGACGTGGATCGCGCCCGAGGCCGCGTCGAGCGCGCGCAGCGTCGACCCCTCCGCGATCAGCACGTCCTGGCCGTCCGCGCGGGTGAGCGGCCCGGCGCTCAGCACCGTGGCCCCGCGGTTGCGCCACAGCACCCGGCCGGCGGTGGGGCTCAGCACGAGCAGCGCCCGGCGATCGGCGCTGGCCACGACCACCTCGGCTTCGCCGTCGCCGTCGAGGTCGAGCGGGGTGCCCGGGGTCGGCGCGAGCTCCTCCATGCGCGTGGAGCGCAGCGCGACCTCGCTCCAGACGCCCTTCTCCACGCGCCACACCGTGCCGTCGGGGGTCCACACACTGTCGCCGCCGAGGGGCACCGGGAGCCCGCCGAAGCGCGTCTCCGCGAGCGTGGCCCGGACCCCCGAGCCGTCGCGCTCCAGGGCGTAGGCCTCCACCGCTCCCCCGAGGCGCTCGAGGAAGACCCAGGTCTGCTTGCCGAGGGGCACGACCCGAGAGCGAACGTAGGCGTGCTGGGGGTCGCCGAGGACGACCGGCGGAGCGCCCTGGGCCGGATCGACGAGGTAGGTCGAGCCGGGGTTGTTGCCGGAGACCAAGACCCAGGGGTAGTTCAGCCCGGCGAGGGGCAGCGCCGCGCAGCCGGCCGAGGGCCGCACCCCCGCGAGCCCGTCGACCTGGACCCCGGGGAGGTTCTTGGCCAGGGGCTGGACCCACACCGCGTTGGCCCGCGCGAACACCGCCACGTCGGCGCGCACGCCTTCGACGATCGCCGGCGCCTGGACCGCCGAGCGCGGCGGCTCGAAGGAGACCTTCGTCCCGCCGAGCGCCGCGGTGGCCGGGATCCGACGCGGCTGCCCGTCGCCGTCGGTGAACACGAGCTGGGGGAAGTCGTCGTCGGGGGCGTAGATCGTGACCCCCTGCGCGTCGATCCCGCTGCGCACCTGGAGCAAGCGGCCGTCGTGCCCGTCGCGGACCTCGATGTGGGTCTGCGAGCCACAGAGCACGTCGAGGATCCCGTCGCTGTTGACGTCGAGGGTGCCGATCAGGTGCGTGGCCTTGGTCGACACGCGGAACGCCCAGCCGCCGGAGCCCGCGTTGGGGGAGAGCGCGAGGAAGCGCCCGGTCGAGGACTGCTCGAGCAGGAGCAGGTCGGCGAGCCCGTCGCCGTCGACGTCCTCCACGATCGGCCCGTCGCGCAGCTGCCCCTCGAGGGGGATCCGCGCCGCGAGCAGGGGCTCGAGGGTCACCAGGCGCCCCACGGCCTCGCCGCGCGGGACGTCGACGGTCACCTGATGGTTCAGGTAGCCGGCCTTGCTGATCGCGATCACGCGCCGCCCCGAGCCCGGGATCCGCGCGGGGGCCGCGTAGCGCTTCTTTCCCCAGCGCACGCTCACGCCGTCTGGGGGGTCGGTGGAGAGCGTCAGCTCGGCGGCGTCGGCCTCGAAGGTGAACCCGACCTCCTCGCCCGCGCCGCCGGGGGAGACCTTCACGTGCTTGCCCTCGGGCTTGAGGAAGCCGTCGGGCGGGTGCACGACCTCGACCCGATACTCGCCCTGGACCAGGTGCAAGAGGGAGTCCGTGGTCCCCGACTCGACCTTCGTCCCCTGGGCGTCGAAGACCTCGACCTCGGCCCCTGGCGGGTTCGAGTGCACGCGCAGCACGCCGCGCGAGGAGACGAGGGTCCCGTTGAGCACCAGGCGCTCGCCGTGGCCGACCTCGATCCGGTCTGCGCCCAGGGCTTGATCCAGGTAACCTTCGAGCTGGAAGCGCAGCTCGTGGCGCCCGGCGGGGAGCTCGAGGGCGAGCCCGCCGGTCCCGACGAAGCCGCGGTCGACGTCGTCGATCAGGAGCCGCGCGCCCGGCGGGCTGCTGTGCACCCGCAGGTAGCCGGGGCGGGTGAAGTGCCAGCCGACCCCCGCGGCGGCGCCGAGCATGAGCAGGGTGCAGGTGAACACGAAGCGCGGGTGCCGGCGGCTCCAGCGGCGCAGCTGGGTGAACGCGCTCGGCGGACGGGCCACGATCTGCTTGTCTTCGAGGAAGGCCGCCAGGTCGTCGGCCAGCTCGCCCGCGGTCTGGTAGCGGTCCTGGGCGCGCTTCTCCAGCGCCTTGAGGCAGATCGTCTCGACGTCGGCGGGGACCTCCGGACGCAGCTTGCGCGGCCCGACGGGCTCCTGCTCGCAGATCTTCTTGGCCAGGTCGAGGAAGGTCGTGGCGTGGAAGGGCGGGGTGCCGGTCAGGGTCTCGTAGAAGGTCGCGCCCAGCGAGTAGACGTCCGTGCGCCCGTCGATCTCCTTGAGCTGCCCGCGCACCTGCTCCGGCGCCATGTAGGCCGGGGTCCCCACGGCGGCGCCGGTGCGAGTCAGGCGGTCGTCCTCTTCGGGCTCGCTCATGACCGCGAGCCCGAAGTCGGTCACCCGCGGCTCGCCCGACTTCTCGTCGACGAGGATGTTCGCGGGCTTCAGGTCGCGGTGCACGACCCCCGCGGCGTTGGCGTAGTCGACGGCCTCCGCCACCTTGCGCATCAGGTGCACCGCGCGCCGCGGGCTGACCTGCCCGAGGGCGAGGAGCTCCGCGACCGACTGTCCCTTGACCATCTCCATCGCGATGAAGTGCCGCCCGCCTTCGACCCCCGCCTCGAACACGCGCACGATGTTCGGGTGGTCGAGCTGGGCCGAGAGCCTGGCCTCGCGCTTGAAGCGGGCCACCGCGCGCGGGCTCGGCGCGCCCTCGGACATCAGCAGCTTGAGCGCGACGGTCCGTCGCAGCTCGGTGTGCTCGGCCTGGTAGACGGCCCCCATGGCCCCCGCCCCGATCAGCTTCACCAGGCGGTAGCTGGCGATCTGCTGCGGGATCTTGTCCATGGGGTCGGAGATGATGTCGTCGCTCTCCTCGGTGAGGATCTCCGTGCCGCCCTGGCGCCGCTCCGCCGCGCTCTCGAGCTCCCGGCGCACGGCGTTGACGGCGCTGACGTCCATGGCGCCCATGGCCACGAGGATGGCGGGGATCGTGCGGTCGGGGTCGTCCCAGCGCTTACGCTCGACGGCCTCCTGAACCAGGTTTGCCGAGAGCAACCTGCGCCGCATGGCCAGGCGCACGAACGCCATTTCGCTGCTGGTGATCACCGCAGGACGATGGTTTCACCGCCGGCGCATAAGTGCAAGTGGTGGTGGGAGCTACTGATCGTCGACGACGACGCGATCGAGGACCGCCCCCGAGGGGTCCACCGCCTCGATCAGGCACTGGGCGCCGTCGAAGCGCAGGCGCAGGTAGTGGTGCGCGCTGAGCGCGACCGCGCTGCGCCCGTTGGGCGTGATCCCGCGCAGGCTCGTCCCGCCGCCGCCGGAGACGATGTACTGCGGGCCTGCGTAGGTCGGGTCGTTGGAGTGGCGCCGCTGACGCACGATCCGCTCGTAGTCGTGCTCGTGCCCCGAGAGCACGATGTCGACGCGGTTGTCCTCGAGCAGCGGCTCGAGCACCGCCTGCAGGAGCAGGTCGTCGCCGTGGGAGCCGGCGCTGTAGAGCGGGTGGTGGGAGAGCACCACCTTCCAGCGCTCGTGGGTCGCGAGCTCGGCCTTGAGCCAGTCCATGTGCTTCCCGACCGGGATCCGGTGCAGGAGCGTGGTCTCGAGCACGATGAACTTCGCGTCGCCCCACACGAAGCTGTAGTAGAGCTCGCCCTGCACGGGGTCGTTGTTGTTGGGGAGGTAGAAGGCCTCCTTGAAGGGGCCGAAGGCCGCGAGGGCGTCGTGGTTGCCGGGCGCGGGCCAGATCGCGCGGGTCTCGAGCATGTCCTGGTAGAAGTCGAAGAAGCGCTCCTGGTAGTTCTTGAAGCCGTCGCCCAGGCCGCCGTAGGGGTAAATGATGTCCCCCAGGTGCACGTAGAGGTCGGCGTCCTCGCGCGTCATGGCCCGGGCCACGTCGCCCTGCTCGGGGGTCAGCGCCCCGGAGTCGCCGAAGGCGACCACGGTGAAGGGCGTGGGCGTGGTGGGGGCGGTCTCGAAGAACAGGCGGCGGGTGAGCGGCGCGCCCTGGTTGGTGACCAGGCGGTAGTAGTAGCGGGTCCCGGCGCTGAGCCCGCTGAGGGCCACCGCGTGGGCCGTGACCCGGGCGCGGGGGTCGCCCGCGGTCGAGCCCAGGGCCGCGGTCGGACCGTATTCGAGCACCGTCTCGCGGTCGTCGAAGGTGTTCCACGCGATCACGGCGGAGTTCGCCGTCGGCGATTGAATGTAGGGGCGGCGCGAGAGCGCGAACGCCGTGGAGAGCGGCTGGTTGTCGACGGCGAAGGGGCCGATCACCTCGCCCGTGCCGTCGACGGCGCGCAGGTCGAGGAGCACGGTGGCGACCTGGGGGACGTCGACGGTGGTGTCCCACACGTAGACGTGGGGCAGGCCCTGGGGGCTGGTCGCGAGGTCGTCGCGCCCGTCGCCGCCGACCCCGTCGGTGGTCACGCTCCAGGTGGCGCCGCCGTCGGTGCTGAAGCGCACCAGCAGGTCGCGGTCCACGCTGTTCGGGTCGCTGAGCCCGTAGGAGATCGCGGCGCTCCCCGAGAGCACGGGGTCGGCGCTGGCGCTGAACACGGCCGCGGTCTGAGCCGGGCTCGAGGTGACCGGGGCGGTGGTGCTGCCGCGACCGCTGGAGGAGCCGCTGTCGCAGCCCAACAGCGCGGCCAGGGCGACCGCCGCGCACAGGGTGGGGAAGCGGAGGATGGAATTCGTCATGCTCGCCTCTCAAACGAACTCCGGGCCGGAGTTCGAAGTCGCGCAACATAAGGAATTACGGAAGATTTCGCCAAGAACTTCCCCCTGATTCGGGAAGCGGCGGGTCCTGAGCGGGGGGGCGCCTTGGTGCGGGCCCGCCCCGGGCTAGTCCTGGGTGGCCGGGGGCGCGCCCTCGTCGAGCAGGAAGAGCTGGATCCCGTCCTCGGTCAGGCTGTCGAGGTCGGTGAACTCGAGCCCCGCCTCCCAGCCGCCGTCGGCGCGCTTGACCCACGCGATCTTCCCGCGGCCCGAGTGGATCACGTCGCCGAGGGCGAGGTCGAAGGCGAGCTCGACCTTGGCCTGGAGCTGCTTCGACGTGCGCAGGCGGCACCCGCGGGTGCTCAGGTCGAGGGTCTGGGCGGCGGCGAGCTCGGTCTGGAAGTCCTCGGCCCGCAGCTCGTCGCCCTCCTCGCGAGCCTCGTCGCTGGGGTGATAGTCGATCGGGTTCACGGAGAGGAAGCGAGGTTGCGTACGCCGTTCGGTGCCCATGGGATCCCTTTGACTCGAGTCGGAGGCTCCCTGAGGGTAACCGTCGCGCGAGCGCGGAGCACGTCGACCCGCTTCCCCGCCCCACGCACTACAATCCCCGGCGAGGAGGCCGTGTGAGCTACCGCTCGGTGTTTCGACCGGATCTGTTCCGCGACCAGGTGCACCTGGTGACGGGAGGCGGCACGGGGATCGGACGCGCGATCGCCCTCGAGCTCGCGTCCCTCGGCGCGCGGGTCGTGCTCGCGGCGCGACGCGAGGAGCCGCTGCAGCAGGTGGCGGAGGAGGTCCGCGCCGCGGGCGGGCTGGCCGAGGTCAAGCCGACCAACGTCCGGGAGGCCGAGGAGGTCGAGGCGCTCCTGGCCTTCGTCGGCGAGCGCTGCGGGGCCCTGCACGGTGTGGTCAACAACGCGGGGGGCCAGTTCCTCAGCCCCGCGGGGGAGATCAGCCCCAACGGCTGGCGCTCGGTGATCGACCTCAACCTGACCGGGACCTTCCTCGTGAGTCGCGCCGCCTACCGCGCGTTCTTCGCCGAGTCCGGCGGCTCGATCGTGAACATCGTGAGCGAAATGTGGCGCGGCTTCCCCGGCATGGCCCACTCGGGGGCCGCCCGGGCCGGGGTGGTGAACCTGACCCAGACCCTGGCCGTGGAGTGGGCCGAGCAGGGGGTCCGCGTGAACGCCGTGGCCCCCGGGATCATCCTCAGCTCGGGCCTCGAGACCTACCCCGAGAGCGCGCAGGCCTTCCTCGACGAGATCGCGGCCGACGTGCCGGCCAAGCGCTTCGGCACCGTGAGCGAGGTCGCGGCGGGGGTGACCTACCTGCTGTCGCCGGCGGCGGCCTACGTCAGCGGCGAGACCCTGCGGATCGACGGGGCCGCCTCGCTGTGGCGCAAGACCTGGGCGATCGACGACCACCAACGCTGGCCGGCGTTCGACGCCTTCGAGGAGCGAGCATGAAGCCGATTCACGAAGCCCTGGCGGAGGTGCTCCCCGCCTTCCGGCCCCGGGGGGTCGAGCGGGTGAGCCTGCTCGAGGCCGCCGGCCGCGTGCTGGCCACGGCGCCGCGCGCGCGGGTCGACCTGCCGCCCTTCGACAACAGCGCCATGGACGGCTACGCCGCCCGCGCGGCCGACCTCGCGGGGGCGAGCCCGGAGGCCCCGGTGACGCTCCCCGTGGTCGGCGAGTCCCGCGCCGGCGGCGACGCCCCGGCGGCCCTGCCGCCGGGGAGCGCGATGCGGATCTTCACCGGCGCGGTCATGCCCGCCGGCGCCGACGCGGTGGTCATGCAAGAGGACACCGAGCGCGCGGGCGACGCCGTGGCGATCAAGGTCGCGCCGAGCGCCGGGCGCCACGTCCGCGCGCGGGCCAGCGACCTCGCGGCGGGGGCCGAGCTCTGCGCGGGCGTGGTGCTCGGCCCGGGCGAGCTGGGGCTGCTCGCGAGTCAGCACCACGCCCAGGTCAGCGTCTACCGCCGCCCGCGGGTCGCGATCCTCAGCACGGGCGACGAGCTGCTCGAGGTCAGCGACGCCCCCCAGCCGGGCAAGATCGTGAACTCCAACGCCTACGCCCTCGCCGCGCAGGTGCGCGAGGCCGGCGGCGAGCCCTGGATCCTGCCCAACTGCGGCGACCGGCTCGACGCGATCGTAGAGCTCGTGCGCGCCGGCCTGCGCGCCGACGTGCTGCTCTCGGTGGGCGGGGTCTCGGTCGGCGAGTACGACCTCATGAGCCAGGCCTTCGCCCAGGCGGGGGTGACCCAGGGCTTCTGGAAGGTCGCGATCAAGCCCGGCAAGCCGCTCTCCTTCGGGGTCAAGGACGAGGTGCCCGTGATCGGGCTCCCGGGCAACCCCGTGAGCGCGATGGTCACCTTCGAGGTCTTCGTGCGTCCGGGGATCCGCCAGATGCTGGGGGACCCGCAGCCCTTCCGGGCCCACGGCCGCGTGCGGCTGGCCCACGACCACCGCCACCGCACCGGGCGCACCGAGCTCGCGCGCGCGCGCCTGAGCCGGGTCGAGGGCGAGCTCGTCGCCGACCTGCGCCGGCTGCAGGGCTCGGGCTCCTTGCCCTCGATGGTCGGGGTCGACGCCTACGTCGTCCTCGCGGCCGATCAGGAGGCCTTCGCCGCCGACGCGCGCTTGCCCGCGCTCTTCGTGCGCGAGCAGGCGGGGAGCCCCTCGCACCCCTGGTCCTGAGCGCGCCTCAGGCCTGGGCGAGGTAGGCGTCGAGCTCGGCGAGCCGTCGCTCGCGCTCGGCGGGGGAGAGGAAGCTCGCGTGGAACGAGTTCCGCGCCAGCTCGACCAAGCGCGCGCGCGAGAGCCCCAGGCCCTCGGCCACGGCCTCGTAGTTCTCGGCGACGTAGCCGCCGAAGTAGGAGGGGTCGTCGGAGTTGACCGTGGCCCGCAGCCCGGCGTCGAGCATTCGGCCCAGGGTGTGGTCCTCGATCCGCTCGAAGACCTTCAGCTTCACGTTGGAGAGCGGGCACACCGTCAGCGGGACCTGCTCCTCGACCAGCCGGGCCACGAGCCGGGGGTCCTCGAGGCAGCGCACCCCGTGGTCGATCCGCGAGACCTGCAGCAGGTCGAGCGCCTCCCAGATGTACTCCGGGGGGCCCTCCTCTCCGGCGTGGGCCACGGTCTTCAGCCCCACGTCCAGCGCGCGTCGGAACACCGCCTGGAACTTCGAGGGCGGGTGCCCGACCTCCGAGGAGTCGAGCCCGACCGCGACGAAGGCGTCCTTGTAGGGCAGCGCCTGGGTGAGCGTCGCGTCGGCGGCCTCGGCGCTGAGGTGTCGCAGGAAGCACAGGATCAGCTCGCTCGTGAGCCCGAAGCGCTCCCGGGCGTCGCTCAGGGCGCGGCGGATCCCGTCGAGCACGGCCTCGAACGCGACCCCGCGCTCGGTGTGGGTCTGGGGGTCGAAGAAGACCTCGGTGTGGCGCACGCCCTGGGCGTGCGCGCGCTCGAGGTAGGCCCAGGTCATGTCGTAGAAGTCCTGCTCGTGGAGCAGGACCCCGGCGCCGGCGTAGTAGATGTCGAGGAAGGACTGCAGGTTGGTGAACGAGTAGGCCCGCCGCAGCGCGTCGACGCTGGCGTAGGGCAAGCTCACGCCGTTGCGCTGGGCGATCGCGAAGATCAGCTCCGGCTCGAGGGAGCCCTCGAGGTGCAGGTGCAGCTCGGCCTTCGGCAGGCCGCGGATGAACGGGTCCATGCGACGTCTCCCTGCTCCAGGGTAACGCCGCGCGCCGACCGCCGCGCCGGGGCTAGCGTCCGCGCTTGAGCAGCTCGCCGAGCAGCTCGCGGATCTCGTTCATTTGGTCCTCGAGGCGCTCGATCCGCTCGCCGAGCTCGGCGCCGCGCTCGGGGCGCTCGCGCTCGGCCCGCTCACGCTCGGCCCGCGCACGGTCGGCGCGCTCACGGTCGGCGCGCTGCTCCGCCTGGCGTCGACGCTGCTCCGCCTGCGCCTGCTCGAGCTCCCGCCGGATCCCCTGCATGCGCTCGCGCGCCTGGCGGTGGACCTCGGCGACCTCCTTCTCGGCGCGAGCCCGGATCTGCTTGCTCTCGCGCTCGACCCAGGCCTTCAGCTCCTGCTCCGCGGCCTCGAGCCGGCGGCGAAGCTCGGGGTCGGCGCGATCTCCGCGGGGCTCGGCGCGGTCCCCGCGAGGTTCGGCGCGCTCGCGCTGAGCCTGGGCGTGCGCCTCGTGGAGCTTCTGCATGGCGCGCTCGATCTTTTCCACCACCTTCTCGGCCTTGGCGACCTTGCGCTCCTCGCCCTGGCGCGCGGCCTCCTCGAGGGCGAGCACGGCGTCCTCCCACTTCTCCTGCAGGGCCTCGGCCTGCTCGCGGAAGGTGTCCATGCCCTCGCGCTTGGAGCCCTGCTTGCCCGGCTTGCCCTGTTTGCCCGGCTTGCCCTGCTTGCCCTGCTTGCCTTGCTTGCCCTGCTTGGCCGGCTTGGCCGGCTCGCCCTCGGCCTGCGCGCGCTCCCGAGCCTCGAACTCGGCGCGGCTGCCCATCGTCCCGCGCAGCTCGAGGGTGTCCCCGCCGCGGCGAACCTCGAGGGTGAAGCGCCGGTTGGGCCGGGTCCCTTGGATCCGCTCGATCAAGCCCTCGACCCCCTCCACGGGCTCTCCCTTGAAGGCCAGGATCACGTCGCCCTCTCGCAGGCCGAGGCGCTCGGCCGCGGTGCCCTCGTAGACGCCGGTGACCACGGCCTCGCCCTCGCGCTCGTCGCACATGAGCCCGAGGAAGGGCTGGTCGGCCTCGGCCCGGGGGGCGTCGTCGGGCGCGGCGGAGGCGGGGGAGGCGAGCCCCAGCGCGAGGGCGCACAGGGCGAAGGCGAAGCTGGCTCGGATCATGGGGGTCTCCTCGGGTCCAGGCCGTTCGGGGCCTGGGAGGGCGACTCTACCTTGGGCAGCAGGGTGTGTCAGCAGGATCGGCCGGCGTCAGCGCCCTCGCCGGACCTCCCAGCCGCTGACCACGCCCACGCTGAGGAGCTCGCCCGAGCGCGCCACGCGCCGGAAGCGGCCCGGGAAGCGCCAGGCCAGCCAGTCGCCGAGGTCGGCCTCGATCCCCGGAGGGGCGATCACCGCGAAGCGGGGCGCGGACCGCAGGAGGGGGACCACGCGCCGCTCGAGGTATTCGAGCTGGTGCGGGCTCTGGCCCCAGGCCCCCGGCAGGAGGCCCACCGGGCGGTGGTCGGGCGGGCGCCCGGGGCGCTGGGTCACCGGAGCGGCGAGGAAGGCCTCGCGCTGCGGGGGGAGCGCGAAGGGTGGGTAGGCCATGCGGTCGACCTCGGCGAAGCCCGGCGCGACCAGCACGGGGGCGTCGTCGGCCAGCGCGAGGGCGTCCACGGCGGCCAGGGCGGCGCGCCACTGCGGCTCAGCCCGGGGACCCCGCGCGGCGCGGGCCCCCGGCGAGAGCACGACGCAGGCCAGGGCCAGTCCCGCCAGCGGCCACGGGAGTCCGCCGATCAGGCGCGCGCTGAGCAGCACCACGCCGAGCCCGCTGAGCAGCAGGTAGCGCGAGGTCAGCAAGCTGACCCCGGAGATCCCCCACACCGCCAGCACGGCGAGCAGCGGGACGAGGGTCAGCCCGAGCTCGCAGGCCAGGGCGCCGCGGGCGAAGGCGGCCCGCCGCGGCGCGGGGCCCCCGACGCGCGCGCGGTAGACGGCGTAGCCCCCCGCGAGTAGCAGCAGCGGGAGCGCGCCCGGGGCGAGGATCTGGAGGGTGTAGGGGTCGAAGCTGCGGATCCAGTCCAGCTCCGCCCGACGCCCGAACAGCCCCCCCGAGTGGGCGATCACGGGGAGCAGGGTCAGCGTCGCCAGCGCGGCGTCGACGAGCGCGGTCTTGATCGGGTAACGGCGCGGGGCGGGCGTCGCGCACACCCCGAGCAGCAGGCCTGCCCCCGCGGGTCCGAACACCGGGTGCACGTAGGTCGCGGCGACCCAGGCCCCCCAGGCCACGAGGCGGGCGCTGCCGCGCCCGCGGTCGAGGGCGCGGTAGAGCCCGCACACGCTGAGCAACGCCAGCCCCGCGCCGACCGCGTAGGGGCGGGCCTGCTCCGAGTGGAACAGGAGCGCGGGCTGCACCACCAGGAGCAGGAGCGCCGCGCCCGCGCGGCGTCGCCCCTGAGGCCACAGCGCCCAGGCGCCGAGCAGGGGCAGCGCGCAGCCCACGACGAAGGACGGCAGGCGCAGCGACCACGCGCGCTCGCCGACCAGGCCCACGGTCCAGCGCACGAGCAAGTAGTAGGCGGGGCTCTGCCCGTGGACCGCGTAGACGCGGCGGATCGTCTCGCCGTCGTCCTCGCCCCGGGCCGCCCACAGGGTGCCGAACTCGTCGAGCCACAGGCCACCGTCGAGGTGCGGCCAGCGCAGCCACGCGCCCCACGCGACGAGGGCCAGCGCCACCGCCAGGGCCGCGCCGCGCTGCGCGCCGGCGGGGAGACGGAGACGCGCCGGAACGTGCTCCGAGCCTGCGCTCAGGGGCTCGTGCCTGGGACCGGGACGCGATCGACGAGCAGGGGCACGGGTGAACTGCGCAGCAGGATCTCGGCCACGGAGCCGAAGGGCCGCACGCTCTCGCCTCCCCGCGTGTGCGAGGTGAAGGCCAGCAGGTCGGCGTTGACCTCCCGCGCGACGTCGAGGATCGCCTGCGCCTCCTCACCGACCCGGGTGAGCGCCCGCACCGAGCGCACCCCGGCCTTCTCCAGCGAGGCCCGCTGGGGGCCGAGGTCCTGGGCGGCGTCTTCGCGGGCGGCGACGTTGAGCAGGACCACCTCGGAGCCGAACTGCAGGGCCAGGCCCTCCACGTGGGGCAGGATCCGGTTCGCGGTCGCGCTGCCGTCGAGGGGCACCAGGATCCGCGAGAACCCGAGGCCCGGGTCGAGGGGCAGGGCGGTGGGGTTGGCCACGAGGAGCGGGACGGGGCAGGCCGCGAGCACCTCCTCGGCCACACTGCCGCGGCCCGCGGCGCCGCCCTTGCCGTGGGTCGAAATCGCGAGCAGGGAAGGCTGCAGCAGCGCGGCGGTGGCGAGGATCCGCGCGGCCGGGTCGCCCTCCTGCAGCGCGTATTGAACCTGGAACCCCGTCTGGCGCAGGCGCCGCTCGAGCTTACCGAGGTAGCCGATCGCGGCGCTGAGCTGCTCTTCCTTGGGGTCGGACTCGACCCGCAGCAGGAACAGCTTCACCGCCGCGGGGTTGGGGAGCCTGCCCATGAGCGAGAAGATCCGCTCGCTGAGTTCCGAGCCGTCGACGGGGACGAGAATGCTGCTCACGGGTCGCTCCTCACGCTGTGCTCGAAGCCTACCAACTCCGGGTCAGAAGTCCGCCAGCTCACCGGTGATCTCCTCGACCAGGTCCTTGAGGGTCACGATCCCCAGCGCGACGCCCTCGCGCTCGACCACGGCCAACTTGCTCCGTCCCTGGCGCATGCGGAGCATGACCTGCGCGACGCCCTCGTCGTGGCGCACTCGAATCACGTCCTCGACGTAGTTGCGCAGGGTCAGCCCGGGCCGCTCCTCGAACTCCAGGTCGAACAAGCTCACGACGCCGAGGATCGCCGTCGGCTGGTTGCGATAGACCGGATAGCGCGTGCGCCCCTGGGCGCGCGCGAAGGCGCGCGCGGCCTCGATCTCGGTGGAGGCCTCGAGCGCGTCGACGTTCACCAGCGGGACCATGGCGTGCCCGACCGTGCGCGCGTCGAGGGAGAAGATGTTCCCCGCGAGGCGCTCTTGATACTCGGTCAGCGTGCCCCCCGCCGCGCCGGCGGCGATCGCCTGCCGCAGGCGCTGCTGGGCGAGCATGGCCTGCTGGTCGTTGTCGCTGCGCAGCCCGAACAGCTGCAGCAGGCGAGTCAGCGAGCGCAGCAACCAGGTGACCGGCCGACAGCAGAACGCGAACACCGCCACCGGCGGTGCGCAGGCGTAGAGCAAGCGGTTGGGGTGCCGGCGGAACAGCTCCTTGGGCGCGACCTCGCCGAGGAGGAACAGCAGCGGCGCGACGGTGAGGGTCGCCACGAGCTCCGGGTTCTGCAGCTGCTGGGCCTCGAGGAAGGCCGTGGTCGAGAACGACACCAGCACGTTGAACAGGTTCGTCCCGATCAAGCACACGATCACGAAGGAGGTCATGTCGCGCGTGAGCCCGCTGACGAGCCGCGCCGCGCGGCTCTCCTCGGCCACGCGGATCCGGTGGCGCGTGCGGTTGAAGCGGTAGGCGCCCGTCTCGACCCCCGAGAACAGCGCGCTCCCGAACACGCCCACCGCGCACAGCGCGAGGATCTCCCAGGTCCCGGTCATGAGAGCCCGTCCAGGCCGTCGTCCGACTTCACGTTGGGGTTCGTCTCCGCGAAGCGGCTGAGCCGCACCTTGGCCCGGTGCGCCGCGCTGCGGGTCAGCTCGTCGTCCGCGTCGTCTTCGTCCGCGGCTGGGCGAGGACGCGCCAGCCCGGGGGTCGGGAGCGCGACGCGGACCTGCGTCGCGCGCCGCCGCTCGACCTCGTCGACGCGGAACTGAATCCCCTTGTACCAGAGCAGGTCGCCGACCTCGGGGATCCGCCCCAGGCGATGCGCGACGAAGCCGCTGAGGGTGGTCGAGCCCGCCTCGGCCTGGATCCCGAGCAGCTCGGCGGCCTCGCGCAGGGGGAAGCGCCCGGCCATGCGCCAGCGGCCGTCCTCCAGCTCCTCGAGCAGCGGCCGCGCGTCGCGCCGAGCGATGTCGCCGGTGATCTCCTCGACCACGTCTTCGAGGGTCACCAGGCCCACCGTCCCGCCGT
This sequence comes from Planctomycetota bacterium, assembly GCA_020425635.1. GTDB lineage: Bacteria > Planctomycetota > J058 > J058 > J058 > JAGQRJ01. The sequence goes on from JAGQRJ010000335.1 coordinate 16,374, forward strand.
ACTCGCCCACCGCGAGCGCGAGGTGCTCCTGGCGGGTGATCATGGCCCGCAGCAGCGACTCCAGCGACTTGGTGTGCGGGACGTACCACAGCGGGCGCATGAGCTGGGCGAGCTCGGCCTGCGGCTCGCGCAGGACGTCGCGCAGGCTGAGGTAGCCGCACACCGAGTCGATCCCCTCGCCCTTGTGCACCAGGATCCGGCCGAGCCGGTGCTCGCGCGCGAGCGCGAAGAAGGCGTCGCGCCCGGCCGCGAGGTCCAGGGCGATCAAGTCGACCCGCGGCGTCGCGACCTCGTGCACGCGCCGGTTGCCGAGCTCGAGGACGTCGGCGAGGAGCTCCGAGGCCGAGTCCTCGAGCGACCCCTCCTGGCGCTGGAGCTCGATGAACATGCGCAGCTCGTCGTTGGAGAGCGGGCCGGCGGGGGGCGGCAGGCGCTGCTCCACCCGGTCGAGCAGCCAGCCCACGACCCGCTCCAGCGAGCCGATCAAGCCGACGAAGGCCGTCGCCCGGTGGAAGAGCAGCAGCGGCGGCGAGGTGAGCAGCGCGACCTGGCGCGGGCGGGCCACGGCGACCGCCTTGGGGGCGATCTCGCCGAACACCAGGAGCAGCGCGACCGCGGCGAACGCGCCGAGCACCACCGAGCCGCGGACGTCGAGGTGGCTGGTCAGGCGCGAGGTGATCGCTGCGAAGAGGAAGTTGATCAGCAGGTTGCCGAACAAGACCGCCACGAGCAGCGAGCGCGGCTGCGCGAGGAGGCTCTCCACGCTGCGCGCCCCGCGCGAGTCGGTCTGGCGCAGGCGGTCGAGGTCCCCGCGCTCGAGGGAGAACAGCGCGGTTTCGCTGGCCGAGAAGAAGGCCGAGCCCAGGAGCAGCCCGGCGAGCACGAGGACTTGTGCCGTCAACCCGCCGCCTCGGCCAGGGGGCACTGGTTGAGCCGATCGACGAGCGCCTGAGGATCGAGGCGATACAGGCGCGCCCCCTCAGCCACGGTCTCCACGAAGCTCACCGGACAGCGGTAGCAGGGGAGCCCGAACTCCTCCTGCAGCACACGCTCGGCGTCGGGCCGGGCGAGCATGACGGCGGCGAGGAGCGTCTCGGGCTGTACGGGACCACGTTCGGGCTCTACCCTCACGCCCTCAGCCTACCGGAACCAGGCTTCTACGGCGAGCTAGCCCCGGCGACCGGAGCGGACGGGGAATACGTTTCTCCACAGGTTACTCAGGGCGCCTTGTGGGGTATCTAAACCCAAAGCAGAAGCATAAGGCCTTTGTAGCTAGGCTTTTGAAGACGCTCTCCCGGGGCGGGTGGTCAGCAGCTGCGGTTCTTTCCCCGCGTCTCCGAGGGGACCCCGGCGGCCGTCGGAGCGGCTGAATTGGCCGCACGCGGCCTCCCACAGCTCTTGCACCCGAGGCTCGACCTGACGTTGTTCACGCACTCGCTGCTGCGCGAGGTGCACCGCGGCGCACGAGCGCTGCCCGAAGTATTCGCCGACCTCGCGCAGGGTGAGCGAGGTCAGGTGGCGGCTGAGGGCCATGGCGAGCTGGCGCGCGCGCACCGCCTCCGGCTTGCGGCTGCGGCCGCGCTGGAGCGCCAGCGACGAGCCCGTGCGCTCGGCCACGAACTCTGCGAGGGCCTCCAGGCTCGCCGGGCGGTTTCGCCGGCGCAGGAGGTCGCTGAGCACGTGGCGCGCGGTGGCTGCGTCGAGCTCGCGCTCGACGTGCCGTTGATAGGCCTCGAGTCGGTTCACCGAAGAGAGCAGGTCGCGCATGCTCTGGCAGCAGCCGTCCATGAGCAGCTCCTGGACGGCCGGGGAGAGGCTCAGGCGCCGGGTCGCCTGGCGCGCGCGCAAGATCTCGAGGCAGGTGGAGCGGTTGGGGCCCGTGACCTTGAGCGACATGCCCGCGAGGAGCCGGCCCGCTAGGGCGTCGTGGAGTCCGAGCCGCGTCGGCGACTCCGAGCAGGCGACGATCACCTGCGCCCCCCGTTGGCTGAGGGCGTCGAGGGTGAACACCAGCTCCTGCTCGCTGCGCGGGCGCCCGGCCACGTCCTGCACGTCGTCCAGGATCAGGAGGTCCGCGCCCCGGTAGAACTCACGAAAGGCTGCGCCCCCGCCCGGGTGCCCGCGCGTGCTGCTCACGAACTGGCGCACGAAGCGCTCGCCCGAGGAGAGGACGACCCGCCGCCCGGGATAGCGGCGGCGGTAGCCGTTGCCGATCGCGTGCAGGAGGTGGCTCTTCCCGTTGCCGGAGCCCCCGAAGAACGCCACCGGGCACCAGGCGCCCGGCTGCTCGACGCACGCCCGCGCCAGGCGCAGCGCGGCGTCGTTGCTCGGGCCGGTGAGGAAATCCTTGAGGCGAATCGAGGGGTTGAGCCGTTCGCCTTGGAGGTGGAGGCGCCGCGCGGGGGTGGTCGGACGCTGGGGCCGGGAGCGCTTCCGCACCGACCAGCGCAGCTTCGGGACCGGGTGCCCGACCTGCTCGAGGGCCGCCAGGATCGCGGACTGGTGGGGTCGCCCGAGCTCGCGCAGGGCCGAGCTCGGGACCTCGAGGGTGGCCGAGTCCGCCCCGAGGGCTCGCAGGCGTACCTGCTCGAGCCACCCTTCGGTGCGGGCCAGGCCAAGCTCGTGTTCCAGTCGTGAACACGCCGCTCGCCAGACTGACTTTCTGTCCACTGCCGCCCCCGCGCGAGGGCGAAGTTTAATCTTCGACAAAGATCCGCTGAAGGCCAGCCCGCAGGCGGGGTGTAAGGCGTTGAAGCCACGCGGTTCCGAGCGATTGGGGCTTCGCGGGTCGCGCCCCCTCCGAGTGGCACGGGAAAGGGGCTGGCTTTGAGCCGCTGGAGTTGTGTGAAAACCAGGCCAACTTGCGTTCTAACAACTAAGTGCCCTAGGACCTAGCGGACTGCCGCCCGCCGCGAGATTCTCCCCAAACAAAGGCGTTACGACGGTCGTGCGGATGTGGAGTTGTGGAGGGATTCGAGATCTCGCCCTAACTCCCCCCACGCTGGGTCGCCCGCGGCCCGCGACGGTCCCCCCGCTGTTGAGAGCTTGGGAGCGAGGTGTTTAGCGGGCTCGACGGCGGCGCAGTCGCTCGCGGTGCATGGTGACGTACTGCTTCCAGAGCAGGCGAAAGAAGTCGCGGTCCTCCACGAGGTAGCGCTTCCAGAGCCGTCGCGGCTCCATCGCCAAGCGCCAGCCCCACTCCAAGCCCAGCTTCTGCAAGGGTCGAGGCGCCCTCCGCACGAGCCCGGCGGCGAACTCGAAGGAGACCCCGACCCCGATCGAGACCGGCACCGCCAGCGCCTCGCGGTTTTGGTAGATCCACAGCTCCTGCTTGGGGGCCCCCAGGCCGACGAACAGGACGTGGGGGTCCGCTTCGCGGACGGTCGCCGCGATCCGTGCGTTCTCGGCGGGGTCGTCCTGGAAGCCGAAGTAAGGGCAGTAGGTCCCCACGACCTGCAGCTCCGGGTGGCGCGCGCGCAGGACCCCGGCGGCGGCCTCCGCGGCGCCCTCGCGCCCGCCCAGGAAGAACAGCCGCAGCCCCTCTCGGGCGGCGCGACCCGCGAACTTCACGAACAGGTCCGAGCCCGAGACCTTCTCCTTGAGCGGAGATCCGAGCAGCCGACTCGCCCAGATCAGCGGCATTCCGTCGGCCAGCACCAGGTCTGCGTGCTCGTAGACCTCACGGAAAGCCTTGTGGTGTTGCAGTTTGACCAGGTGGTCCACGTTTGGCGTGACCACGTACGCGCCACGCCGGGTGTGCGCGAGCTCCACGATCCGATCGATCGCCTCAGCCATTGAGACGTTGTCGATCGCAACTCCAAGCAAGTCGATTCGGTCCGTCACGGGCTCCATGCTACGGCAAGCCTCGGACCGTAAACTGTGATTGTCATTCACAGCGGGACCCACCAGATTCGGGATCCTGATTGGCCATCTGCAGCGCGTTGCGTCACAAGTGTCTCTTAACGCTGACATGGGTGTCTCTTGTACTTCTCATTTCAATTGGATTCGGCGTTGCTTTGAGCGACGCGTCACGGCACAGGCCGTGGTTTAGGGTGCGCAACGCGAACAGGATTCCCAGTGTTTTCGCTTCAGTTTCGGGTCACGAGACCGTTTGAACCTCAAATGATCCCACTTTGCACTGCACTACAAGTGCTTACGCCGGTCTGGCAGTTGCATCGTTAACGGTGGTTGGCAGGACGAAGCGAGGCAGGACGGACATGACGACGGTAACCATGGCAACGGCAGGTGGAAACTCGGTGCAAGGCGCGGCCAAGAGCCGCCGCGCCTACGTCGCCGCCAAACGCGTCATGGACTTCGTGGGCGCTGGGTTTGCGCTGTTGTTCCTGGCCCCGGTGTTCACCGTCGTCGCGCTGCTGATCAAGCTCGAAGATGGCGGCCCGGTGTTCTTCAGCCAGAAGCGCGTCGGCAAGGGCGGACGTGAGTTCAAGTTCTACAAGTTCCGCAGCATGTGCGTGGACGCCGAGGCCCGCCGCGCGGCCCTCAAGCAAGCCGCCGACGACGACTCGGTGCGCTTCAAGATGACCCGCGACCCCCGGATCACCCGGATCGGGCGGATCATTCGCCGCTTCTCGATCGACGAGATGCCCCAGTTCATCAACGTGCTGATCGGCGACATGTCGCTCGTCGGCCCGCGCCCCGCCCTCCCCGAAGAGGTCGCGGAGTACAACCCCCACGAGCTCCAGCGCCTGTCGGTGGAGCAGGGCCTCACCTGCACCTGGCAGGTGACCGGCCGCTCGCTGATCCCGTTCGAGGAGCAGGTCGAGCTCGACATTCAATACGCGGCCGAGCGCACCCTCTGGGGCGACGTGAAGCTGCTGGCGCAGACCGTCCCCGCCGTGCTCTTCGGCCGGGGCGCCTACTAGGCCGCCGAACCCGACCCAGCCACCGCCAAGGACGCCGCCCTCCTGCCTCGGAGGGCGGCGCCTCGCTGTACACGAAGCGAGCCCGAGCGGTCGGCTCGGGCTCGTCGAGCGCCTGAGGGCGCTGCCGGAAGGGCTCGCTCTAGCTGAGCTTCTTCCAGTATTCCTCGGGCATGTCGTGAGCCATCTTCAGCGCGCCGTTGCAGCCCGCGTAGGTCGGCTCCTCGACGTGGGTCACCTTCCCGCTGCCGAGCATCTCGGTCATGGTCTCCTCGAGCACCCGGTCGAGGCCGATGATCTGCGAGCCGCCGCCGCCGAGGAGCACGTTGTTGCGCAGCTTCTCCTGGAAGTCGGGGTCGAAGGTCGAGATCAGCTTGTGGATCGCCTGGACCATCGGGGGGACGATCATGCGGCAGCCCTTGCGCATCTCGTCGGTCACGTCGAACACGGTCGGCTTACCGTTGACGAGCAGCTCGGCGCGCACCGGCTCGGCGGCGTCGCTGACGAAGGCGTACTTCTCCTTGAGGTCCTTGATCAGGTGGATCGAGAAGTCGGCGTCGGGGACCTTCTTCTTCAGCAGCCCGAAGAGCTGCTGGTCGAGCCAGTCGCCCGCGGTGGTCAGGGTGATCTGGTCCTCCTGGCTGGGCATCGTGCCGTGCATCCGGCAGAGGTCGACCGTGCCCGCGCCAATGTCGATCACCAGGGTGTCGTCGAGCATCTCCAGGCCGTAGGCCACGGCGAAGGGCTCGCTGCAGATCATGACCGCGTCGAGGGTGTTCTTGGCGGCCTCGAGGATGTGCGTCTTGTTCTGGAAGGACGCCTGCGCCGGGGCGCCGATCACGCCGTAGAGCAGCTCGTCCTTGCGCGGCTTGGCCAGCGAGAGCACGTACTGCACGAGGTCCTTGGCGGCCTTCATGTGGCGGTCGTGCTGCTCCTTGGAGAGCCCCGCCTCCTCGCTGGGGGTGAACTTGATCACGCCCTTCTCGAAGGGGCGGTAGAGGTCGAGGGACAGGCGCTTCTGCACGGCTTCCTTGCCGTAGAGCCGGTCCTTCTTCAACAGCTTGCGGGACACCACGTCCTTGGGATACCCGACGTAGCTCCAGACGGTCTCGCGCACGCCGTTCGAGGCGGCGACCGAGGTCCGGGAGGTCCCCAAGTCGATCCCGATGTAGAGGACGCCCTTCTTGTCTTGGGTTTCTTCTTCGCTCACGCCGCAGTCCTTATCTCTGTCCCTGCCGGGGACGTGGGCCTGTCGGCTTGCTCGCCGAGCAGGGCTGTGGAAATCCGCGAGGAGAGCCCGCGGACCGTTAAGTTAAGCCGGCTGGGGTCGGCCATCAATGGGCACGCGCGTAGCCCAGGCTAAGCCTTGGACTTCTTGCCGTCGCCCTGCTTGGGCCGGAAGTCGCTGCGCCTGGGGAAGGGCTCCTCGCGCTCGGCGTCGGTGACCTCGTGCCCGAGCAGCTCGCGGGTCTGGAGGGTCATCCGCCGCAGCAGGTGAGCCTTCCAGTCGAAGCGCTTGGCCTCGGCGCTGAGGCCGCCGCTCCCCTCGTAGTAGCTCTCGCCGGCGCGCAGCTCGTCGCCGGTGAGCACGTTGAGGTCGCCCTCCTTCTCCTGCAGCGCGCGGGAGAGCTTCGCCACCCGGCGCTCGAGCAGCTCGATCGCCTCCTGAGACTCCGCGCTGGCCCCGAAGCGCTTGCGCTCGGCGCGCAGCACCTCGGCCACGGCCCCGGCGAACTGCTCGCGGAAGGTGGCCAAGCCCGGGACGGGGTCACCCTCGCCAGGCAGCCCGAGCTGCCCCTCCTCGACCAGGCGCCGGGCGCAGCCCTCGAGCCGGCGCTCGAGCTCGTCCATGGAGGCCGGCGCGATCCGCACCCCCTCGGCTCGCTCGCGCTCGCGCTCGAGCCGGGTCTGGTCGGACTCGAGCTGCTCGCGCAGCCGGTTGACCTGCTGCTCGAGCTCCTCTTGCTGCTTGTCGCGGGCCTTGACCTCCTCGGCGAGCTTGTCCTGCAGCTCGACCCGCTCGGCCTGCAGCTGCTTGTGCTGGATCAGGAGCTGGCTGAAGCCGACGCGGGCCTCCTTGGCGATCAGCTTGCGCTCGTCCTCGTCGAGGAGGAAGCTGTGCTCGGCGAGGGCGTTCTCCAGCGACTCCCCCACGATCCGCACGATCGTGTCCGGCGAGATCACGCGGACGAACTTGGTGCCGCCCTTCTTGAGCTTGTCCAGGGGCACGACCCGGGCCTCGTCCTGGATCCGCTTGCCCAGGCCCTCGGTCGGCTCGCCGCGCTGACCCCCTGCGGGCGCCGCTTTGGGTTTGGGCTTGGGCTGAGCCGCGGGCTGGGCCGCGGGCTGGGGCCGCGGAGGGGGCTCCTTCCGCTTGCGGCCGGTCGTCTCACGCACGAAGTCGCGCCACTCGTCGCTCATGCCAGCTCCCTGGTCTCGAGGCCGCTCAGAACCCAGTCTCGGCGATCAAGGTCTCGTCCGGCGGCTCGAAGCCCGCCGGAATGGCCAGCTCGGCGCCCGCGTCCACCGGAGCGGCCGGCGCTTCGGACTCCTCCAGGACGCGCTGCAGCTCGAGGTTCTCCTTGAACACCTCGGCCAGGAGCTCGCTCTTGCGCTCGAAGTCGGGGTCCTCCAGGTTCAAGCCCTGGATCTCGGCGTAGATCGAGGCGATCCCTGGCTCGAGGCCCTTGAGCGCGGCCAGCTTACGCAGCGCGCCCTCGGCGTCTTCGAGGGCCTTGTTCAGCTTGCCGATCCGCTTCTCGAGGAACTCGACCTTCTCGTCCTCGACCGGGGCCGCGCCCTGCTTCTGGCGCTCGGTCTCGATCAGGCGGTGGACGGCCTTGCCGAGCTCCTCCTCGAGGGAGCCGAGGTCCTCGTCGCGGACCAGGCGCTCGATCGTCAGCTTCAGCCGCCGCTCGAGCTCCTCGAAGGACGCGTCCGAGATCTCGACGATGACCTTGCGCGCCTTCTCCTTGGCGAGCTCGGCGTGGCGCGCGTTGAGCTGGTCCTGGCGCGAGGCGAGCTCCTGGCGCAGGGTCGCGATCGAGGCCTCGAGCTGGTCGTGCTCGACCGCCGCGGCCTGCGCCCTGGCCGTCGCCTCGTCCTTCTCGACCGAGAGGCGCTGGTTCTCCTCCATCAGCTGGCGCAGCTGCGCGGTGGCCATGTCGCGGACCTGCTCGCGCTCGTCGACGCTCAGGTCGACCTTGCGCAGGCGCAGGGCTTCGTCGACCGCGTTGCCCACGATCCCCTCGATCTGGGTCGCGTCGATCACGCGCACCGACTGCATGCCCGCGGCCCGCAGCCGGCGCAGCGAGACCGAGGTCGCGCCCTTGTCGAGCTCCCGCGCGAGGCGCTGCGTGCCTTCGCTCTGCGGCGGCTTCTCGCTGCGGGTGCGCCGGCGCTTGCCGCTGCCTCCGAAGAGGCGGTCGAAGAAGCTGCGATTTCGGCCCATGAGACTCCTGGTCGGTCCGGCTGCCCCCTCGATCGTAGCGCGAACCCGCCCCGCCCTCCATCCTCCGGCGGCGGTCCCCTCCGCTGTGCTATAAGGCCGGTCATGCGAGCCGAGGACCAAGACCGCGCGATCGCGGAAGTCGTGAGCCGGGTGGTGGGGGGCGTCACCCAGGGAGGCTCACAGGCGCTCGAGCGCGCGCTGGCGGAGACGATCTACCACGAGCGCAAGCGCGTCGAGCGCGGCGCCCCCTCGCGCGCGCGGACCCGGGCCCTGGCCGCCTGGGACAAGCGCCGCTCGCAGCTGGTCCGCGGCTCGGACACCGTGCGCCGCCGGGTGCTCGAGGAGCTGGTCACCGGCTTCGCGCGCGAGGTCCTGGGCAACTTCGACCCCCGGGTCCACGCCCTCGCGACCCGCGCGGTGCCCTTCGGGCTCTCGGCGCTGCTGCACGCGAGCTCGCCCCAGCAGCTCCTGCAACGCTTCCCGCAGCTCGGCCTCGACGACCGGATCGAGGTCAACGGGGCGGTCGAGCACGCCCTGGCCCTGCGCGACAAGGGCACCCTGGTGTGCGTCCCGACCCACAGCAGCAACCTCGACTCGATCGTGCTCGGCTACGGCATGCACGAGCAGGGCTTCCCTCCCTTGCTCTACGGGGCGGGCCTGAACCTGTTCAAGAACCCGCTGATGGGCTACTTCATGCGCAACCTCGGCGCCTACACCGTGGACCGGCGCAAGACGGCGCCGATCTACAAGCAGGTGCTCAAGGAATACGCCGGGGTCGCGCTCGAGTTCGGCTACCACAGCCTGTTCTTCCCCGGCGGCACGCGCTCGCGCTCGGGCGAGGTCGAGAGCAAGCTGAAGCTCGGCCTGCTCGGGACCACGGTGAAGGCCTACGCCAACAAGCTCGCGCGGCACGACCCCAAGCCTGGGCTGTTCGTGGTGCCCATGGTCCTCAGCTACGAGCTCGTGCTCGAGGCCGAGACCCTGATCGACGACCACCTCCAGGCCGAGGGCAAGGCGCGCTACATCATCACCGACGACGAGTTCTCCTCGCCGCTGCGCGTGTTCCAGTTCATGCGCGGGATCCTCGAGCTCGACGCGCGGATCTACCTGACGCTGATGCCGCCGCGGGACCCCTTCGGCAACCTCGTCGACCGCGAGGGCCGCAGCCTCGACGCCAGCGGGCGCACGATCGACACCAGCCGCTACCTCTGCGCCGCGGGCGACGGCCCGGTCGACGACCCCAACCGCGACCAGGAGTACACCCGCGAGCTGGGCCAGCAGCTGACCCGCGACTACCTGCGCGGGAACACGGTGTTCCCCACGCACCTCGTCGCCTTCGCCGCCTTCGCCGAGCTCGAGGCCATGCACCCCCAGCGCGACCTCTACCGCCTGCTGCGCGCGGGCGCGGAGGACGAGTCCATGGTCTTCGGCGACCTCGCGCGCAGCTGCGACGCGCTGCGCGAGCGGCTGCTCGCCATGGAGGCCGCGGGCGAGGTCCGCCTCAGCCGCCGGGTGCGGACCCTCGACGGCGGAGACCTCGTGGTCCACGCGCTGCGCTCCTGGGGCACCTACCACACGCACTCGGCGCTGACCCGCCGCGGCGACCGCATCGACGCGACCGACCGCAACCTGCTGCTCTACTACCGCAACCGCCTGCAGGGCTACGGACTGGGCGCGAGCTAGGCATGGAGGAGACGGTGCAGGCAGACGTAGCGGTGCTCGGCGGCGGCAGCTGGGGCACGATCCTCGCCCACCTGGCGGCGCACAACGGCCAGCGCACGACCCTCTACATGCGCAGCCCCGAGGCCTGCGAGGTGCTCAACACCACGCACACCAACCCGCGCTACCTCGGCGACAGCGCGCTGCACCCCGGGATCACGGCGACCTCCGACCTCGAGCTGGCCGTGCGCGGCACCCCGGTGGTGATCTTCTGCGTGCCCTCCAAGGCGAGCCGCGCGGTCGCGCGCAGCGCGGGGGCGTTCATCACCGGCGACCAGGTCGTGCTCAGCGCGACCAAGGGCCTCGAGCCGGAGTCCTTCCACACCGTGACCGCGCTGCTGCGGGCCGAGACCTGCGCGCTCAAGCTCGGCGCGCTCAGCGGCCCGAACCTCGCCAAGGAGATCATGCGCGGGCAGCCCTCGGCGACGGTCGTCGCCTCGCACTACCGCGAGGTGATCGAGCGCGCGACCCAGGCCCTGCACAGCGAGCTGTTTCGGATCTACGGGCAAGACGACCTGCGCGGGGTCGAGCTGGCCGGCGCGCTGAAGAACGTGATCGCGATCGCCTGCGGCGCGGCGGCGGGGCTCGGCTTCGGCCACAACGTGCGCGCGCTGCTCGTGACCCGCGGGCTGGCCGAGATCCAGCGGCTGGGGGTCAAGCTCGGCGCCGACCCCCTGACCTTCTCGGGCCTCGCGGGCGTGGGCGACCTGATGGTCACCTGCAGCTCCGAGCTGAGCCGCAACTTCCGCGTCGGGCGGGGGATCGCCCAGGGCAAGACCCTCGACGAGGTCGTCGAGGAGCTGGGCGAGGTCGCCGAGGGCGTGAACACGACCCGGGTGGCCCTCGCCCTGGCCGCGCGTGAGGGCGTGCAGCTCCCGATCACCGAGGCGGTCGGGGCCCTGCTCGACGGCGAGGTCCAGGCGCAAGAGATCCTCGGCGACCTCATGGGCCGCGCCGCGCGCTACGAGATCGACTTCGACTACACCGCCGAGGTCGGCTAGTGGCCGAGGTCGAGGCAGAGCGGGCGCCCCAGCGCGGCGGCTACGCCTACCCGCTGTGGCGACGCAACGACCGCCCCCTGTCCATGGACTGGACGGGGCCGCTCTACGTGTTCGACATCGACAACACCTACCTGCTCTCGGAGTGGACCTCCTTCCGCGACCTGCTGCGCCTGCGCTTCGAGGCCGCCGAAGACAAGCACCCCGTGCCCGGGGCGGTCGAGCTCCTGGCCGGGCTGCGGCGGCTGCAGCCCGACGGCGAGCGGCCCGCGTTCTACTTCGTGAGCGCCAGCCCCAACACGATGCGCGGGGTGCTCGAGAAGCGCATGCTGATCGACGGCGTGCTCCACGACGGGATCACCTTCCGCGACCTCAATCGCCTGCGCTACCTGCGGGACATCTTCGGCTACAAGCTGGCCGCGCTGCTCCTGTATCGCCTGGAGAATCCGCGGGGCGCGCGGGAGTTCTTGTTCGGCGACGACCGCGAGCACGACCCCCTGGTCTACGCGGTCTACACCCAAATGTGCGCGGGGACCCTGCGCGGGCCGGAGCTGCTCGCCGAGCTCGAGGCCCAGGGCGTGCGCAAGAGCGCGCAGCACTACATCGTGGCCCTCGCCGACGAGCTCCCCGCCCACGACCCCGTGCAGTGGGTGTTCATTCGTCGGCTGCGCCCGGGGGAGCCCAACGAGGTCGAGCGCGAGACCCCGCTCCCCGACCGCCTGCTCTTCCTCGACGACTACGGCGAAGCCGCGGCGGTGCTCCGGGCCCTCGACCTGCTCAACGCGCGCGCCTTCCGCGAAGTGCTCGCCGCCGTGCGCCGCGAAGGCCTGGGCGAGCAGCCGCTGCGCCTCGTGCGCGCGCTCGGAGAGCGCCTGCCCGCCGCGGGTCGCGAGCGCGTGGAACAGGAGGTCCAAGCATGAAGCGCTTCGTCGCCGCGCTCGCCCTGAGCGGCGCGGGCTGCGTCAGCCAGGCCGACGTCGACCGCGCCGCGCGGGACCAGCTCGAGTTCTCCACCCGGCTCATGGGCTACGCCCTGGAGTCCAACGACCGGGCGCTCGAGACCCATCGCGCGCTCCTGGCCGCGTTCCCCCCCGACAGCCCCGCCCACGCCAAGGTCGTGGAGCTCTTGGGCGACGAGGCCGCCCTCGAGGCCCGCAGGGTTCGGCTCGCCGCCGACCGCAACGCGCTGCTCGAGCGCGGGCGAGACCTGCGTCAGCGCTACGGAGCGAGCTCGGAGCGGGAGTGAGCCCCGTCAGGCGGCGCCACGCTCTCGATGCACCGACCCGTATTTGAGACGATTTCCGTGTCAGTTCCGCTCCCCGAGATCTCGGAGATGGGACGAATGTCAGGTCGCCCCCGCGCGTATCGTCTTCAGTTGCTACCTTTGGGGGAGCAGCGCACCGGCACGCCACCTGCTTCAAGTCGGTCACGCTCAGCCTGGTTTTCCCGGAAGGATTGTCCTGTGGCACAGCATTCAAAGCTCCCCTTCGCACTCATCCTGCTCGCCCTTGGCGCGACCACCGTCGGCGCCCAGGGGACCAACCGCCCTGGCGACTACGTCGGCGTGCTGTTCCCCAACCCGGCCGGGCGCGACTGGTCGGCCACCGTCGGCCGGGTCAGCTACACCTCCCAGGACTTCATGGGCAAGGGGCTGATCACCAACGCCGAAGGGCTGGCGAAGTTCCTCGGCAGCGACGACGAGATGGCGCGCCTGCTGCGCCGCGGGGTCGTCTACAACGCCGACGGCACCGAGAACAACCTCGACAACGCGATCGTCGACTTCAGCAAGCGCGATCCCCAGGGGCGCCCGAACATGAGGCGCGACATGCTGGTCGGGATCCACCTCGGCAGCCAAGGCAGCCGCGACTACGCGGTCGAGATCGAGAAGATCGAGGTCAAGCGCGAGGGCGCCGGCCGCCCGGTCGCGGGCAACAGCGGCGGCGGCGACGGCGGCGCGAGCCGCCTGGCCGTGCTCCGCGATCAGCTGCGCCGCGCCGAGGAGAAGGTCGCCGACCTCCAACCCCTGGTCGACGCGGGCACCGCGAGCACGAACCAGCTGCTCGAGGCCCAGAACGAGGTCGAGCGCCTGCAAGGTGAAGTGTCCTCGGCCAGCGCCGGGGTCAACAGCGCGAACTCGGCCGCCGCCAAGCGCGTGCCCAACGCCTTCCTCGAGATCTCCTACCGGATCACCTCGCGCCGCAAGAGCGCGACCGTGGTCGACCCCAGCGCCCAGGGCCTCAAGCAGCAGCTGCACGCCCCCGCGCACCTGGTGCGGATCCCCCACGTGCCGATCGACCCGCGCAAGACGCGCTGGGTCGACCTCTCCCGGCCCCCCGTGTTCCCGGCGAGCATGGGCGCCGTGTCCCTCGTCGTGAAGGACAGCGGCAGCGAGGAGTCGATCGGGCTGCGGGTCAACTTCGAGAACCGCGTGAACTTCCTCGGCGACGAGAAGAGCTACGGCGCGCTGCTCACCGAAATGGTCAAGCTCGGCGAGGCGATCCGCGCGACCGACCCCAACCGCGTCGTCGGCAGCCCGATCCCGGTGCGCGAGTCCGCCGACAACACCGGGCTCAGCGACAACGGCACCTTCGAGCTCGCCGTCTGGCAGCGCGGCCGCGACAACCCGCGGACCCTCAAGGGCAGCTGGAGCGCCATGCGCGAGACCCTCTACCCGCTCTACGAGGCCCTGCACGCGATCCACCTGCGGATCAAGGACGGGATCTCGGCCGACGAGCAAGAGCGCCTCGCGGGCCGCTTCGGCCTCGACACCCTGTTCATGGGGGTGCAGACCACGCAAATGCTCCCCGGGATCACCGTGCGGATCGACAAGGTCGGTAAGGTCCTCGTCGACGGCAAGCACAAGGGCCGCCTGACCGAGCGCGAGTGGGACCTGCTGGGGCAGGTGCTCGACTACGTGCAGCCCATGGACCTCCCCGAGCACTTCGCCCCGCGGGCCGAGTCGCCCACCGGCCTCCCGGACGTCGCCACCCCGCGCCGCTTCACCCTCGAGGCCGTGCGCGAGGGCACCAAGCACCGCGTCGGCGGCGAGTTCTACGGCGGCCAGTTCCAGGAGAACGACAAGCTCCAGGTGCTCAAGGCCGTGCTCGACCTGATCGCGTCGCGCGTCGCGCGCCGCGGCGCGGAGGTCGCGGGCGTGGTCGGCGTGGAGGGCGAGGTCGTGACCCTCACCCGCCCCCTCGGCGACGGCACCCTGAGCGTGACCGTGAACCCGATCGAGGGCGACGTCAACGCCGAGGCCCTGCGCCAGAAGCTCAAGGAGTGGGCGGGCAAGTGGGTCGAGGTCCGCTCGATCGCCCGCGTGACCGACGACGGCGCGCAAATGATCGTGAGCAACGTGCTCTACCCGCAGCTCGCCGAGCTGACCGGCGTCTTCACCGGGAACGCCCTCGCCTATCAGTCCGCCGGCGACCGCGCGACCGGCGGCTCGGTGAACCTGGCCGGCCCGCGCATGGCGGCGCTGCTCGCCGGGCAGAACGGCCGCTGGGTCAAGATGCGCGCCTACCTGTTCTACAACCAGAACCTGATCGCCGAGACCGCCTACGTCGAGGCCCTCCAGGCGGTGCTCAGCCGCCGGGTCAAGCAGAAGTTCCTCCGCCCGCGCAAGTCGGCCGCCGAGAAGAGCCTGATCCACCTGTTCAGCACCCCCGACGGCAGCGGCGCCCCCGCGGGCACGCTCTCGGTCGGCGCCGAAGGGTCCCGGGCGGTCTGGATCACCAACCGCGTGGGTGAGTTCGTCTACCTCCCCGACTACCGCGCCTGGGCCCGGGTCAACCCGGAGCTCCTGCACCTGAGCGAGAACCCCGACGTCGTCGATCACAACGGCCCCAAGCGCGGCGGCCTCGACATTCTGCGCGACGTCCTGCGCGGGATCGGCGGCAACTCGGGCCAGTAAGTAGGGCCCGCCGCCTGCGCTACGCCTCGGGCTTCGGCCCGGGGCGCTTGCAGACCCACACGAAGCGCGGCCACGCCCCCTCGGCGGTCTGGCTGTGGGTCACCGCCAGCCCGCAGCGGTTGAGCACCCGCCCGAGGTCGGTCGGCACGAGCAGCGAGCGCGGGAAGTCGCCGAGCCCGCAGGCCCAGTGGCGCAAGAGCGCGCCCCAGGCGCCGTTGGGGGGCGGGGTGATCAGGATCAGGGTCCCCCCGGGCTCGAGGTGCTCGGCCAGCCGCGCGAGGAGCTGCTCCTGCGCGGCGGCTCCGTAGGCCGTGAGCGTGTCTTCGACCAGCACCGCGGCGTAGCGCTCGAGGGGCACGGTCAACGGATCCCCGGCGATCCAGGTGACCGGGGTCGGCCTGAGGGCCGAGCGCGCGACGTTCAGCCGCCGCGGGTTGTGCTCGATCGCGCTCAACTCCAGGGCGGGGAGCTGGGCCAGGCGTGCGAGGCACAGGCCGACGCCGCAGCCGGCCACCAGCACCCGCCCCTCCTGAGGCACCCAGCGCGGGAGGCGCTCGAGGATCGGATCGTGCGCCGCCCGGCGGGCAGCGAGGCGGACCAGCAGCGGACCGCGCAGGCGAAAGCGGGCCTGCAGG
>JAGQRJ010000048.1 GCA_020425635.1 Planctomycetota bacterium
CTCGCCTGGGGGGTCGAGCCCGCGCCCGCGCCGAGCGCTCCACCCAGGAAGCCGGCGCCGGTCCAGGCGGACCGCCCCCCCGAGGCCGACCCCTACGCGGGGTGGTTCGCCCTCGACGACGACCTCCCGCGCTACGTGCTCGGAGGCCGCCTGCTGCGCGAGCACCCCGTCCACCCTCGGGCAGCTGCCGTGCGCGACGCCCTCGCCAAGCTCCGCCGCCGCCCCCAGCCCCTGGCGCTCCTCGAACAAGACCCCGAGACGGGCTACAGCACCTGGGTCGCCCTCCGCGGCGGGTCCCTCGTGGGGGTCGACGTGCGCGGGGTCGTCGCGGTGTGGGACCTGGAGAGCGGGCGCGAGACCTCACGGACCCCGGTCGGTGGCGGAATCGACGGCGCGGTCGTCCTCGGGCCGGACGCGCTGCTGCTGAGCGTCCAGGGCCCGCGCGCCGGCCTCTACGCCTGGTCCCGGGGTCGCGAGCTGCAGTCCCTGATCGGTCGCAAGGTCAACGACACGAGCCTCGTCGCCGACGCGACCCACTTCGCGGCCGGGACCTTCGACGGCAAGCTGCACGTGTTCGACCGCGCGACCCACGCCCGCGTGCTGCGCCTCGAGGGCCTGCGCTATGCCTCGGAGGCGCTCGCGCTCAGCCCCGACGGCCGCGCCCTCGCCGCCGGGGCCCACTCCCCAGGCTCCCGGAGCAAGACCGAGCTGACCGAGGCCGAGCTCGGGGTGTGGGACCTGGCCGCGCGGTCCCAGACCGCCCGGGTGCGGATCGCGACCCAGCCGCGGGAGCTGCGCTACAGCGCGGACTCCGGCGCGCTCTACGTGGGGAGCACCCTCGGGACCCTGGAGTGCCGCGACGCCCGCACCCTCGCCCTGCGCTTCGAGTTCGTCGTCGAGAGCGCCGACGAGTTCCTCCGCCCCCGGGCCCACGTGGGGAGCATGCGCGGGCTCGAGGTCCTCCCCGACGGTCGCCTGTTGAGCCTGAGCCGCGCGCCGGGAAAGGACATCGAGCCCGAGGTGCACCAGCTCCACGTGTGGGACCCGCGCGACGGGCGCTTCCTGGGCGCGGTCGCGGGGCTCGTGCACCCGCCGGTGAGCCTCGCCGTCGACCCCGAGCGGGAGCTGATCGCGGTGGGCACCAGCACCGGGCACGTGGTGCTGCTCCCGCTCCCCCGCGCCGAGTGAGCGCGCGGGCTAGAGCGGGATCGGCGAGGCCTCGAGCCGGCGCTCCAGGGCGGGGTCGGCGCCGCTCTGCAGGCAGTCCATGGCCTCGTTGGCCAGCTGGTCGACGTAGTCGTTCCCCGGCTCGCCGGAGTGCCCCGCGACCCAGGTCCAGGTCACGTGGTGCGTGTCGAGGAGCGCGTCGAGGGGCTTGATCAGGTCGAGGTTCTTGAGCGGCTCCTTGCCCTTGCGCGTCCAGCCGCGCCGCTTCCAGCCGGCCGCCCACTTGGTGGCGAGGTCGATCAGGTAGCGGCTGTCGGAGCGGATCTCCAGGCGCTGCCCCGGGCGCTTGAGCGAGCGCAGGAGCTCGAGGGCCGCGGTGATCTCCATGCGGTTGTTGGTCGTCTCGGCCTCGCCGCCGCGGCGCTCGAGGGTGCTGCCCGTCGCGCGGTGCACGAGGACGAAGGCCCAGCCGCCCACGCCGGGGTTTCCGCGGCAGCCGCCGTCGGTGTAGGCCACCAGGCCCTGAATTGCGCTCGCGTCGCTCACGGGCCGCGAGTATCGCAGAAACCCAGGCCGAACAGCGCGCCGGGAGAGCGCGGGCGCTCGACCGCGATTGCACCCCCGCGGGATTGGGCTACCCTCTCCGAGCGTCACCGCAGGTCTTGGGTCGCGCGCAGGAGCACTCATGAGCGATTCCAACGGCGTCCAGCGGATCGCGGTCTTCCTCGACTTCGACAACGTCGTCCTCGGCCTCCCTGGGAAGTCGCCCTTCAACACGCAGGCCGTGCTCGACCGGATCCTCGAGCAGGGCAAGATCGTGATCAAGCGCGCCTACGCGGACTGGACGCGCTACGCCTCACACAAGCCCGAGCTGCACAAGCTGGGCTTCGACCTCGTCGACATTCCGCACCGCTCGATGACCGGCAAGAACAGCGCGGACATTCGCATGGTCGTCGACGTCATGGACGTCGTGCTCAGCAAGCCGCACGTCGACACCTTCGCCTTGATCACCGGCGACAGCGACTTCGTGCCCCTGGTCAGCAAGCTGCGCGAGCACGACAAGTGGGTCCTGGGCATGGGCGTCAAGGCCGCCACGAGCAAGCTCCTGCTCCACTCCTGCGACGAATACATCTTCTACGAGGAGCTCGAAGGGCTGAACGCGAAGCCCGCCATTCGCCGCTCCGGGCGCGCGCCGAAGGCGACCCCCGAGGGCGACACGCGCGCCCAGGCCTTCGACATTCTGCGGAGCACGGTCCGCGCCCTCGCCCGGCGCCACGACACGGTGTGGGGCTCGATGCTCAAGCAGACGATCGTGCGCAAACACCCCTCGTTCTCGGAGTCGAGCTACGGCTTCGACACCTTCGGCGGGCTGCTGAAGGCCGCGATCACCGAGGGCGTGCTCGAGGCCGAGCGCGACCACAAGACGGGCAACTGGCGCGTGACCGGCGTGCGCGAGTAGCGCGGGGTGGCCGGCCGGATCGCTGTCGTCGACGACGCCAACGCCTTCTTGCGCTGGGAGGACCGGCGCACGATCCACGTCGAGCGGCTCGTGCACCGCTCGATCCAGGTCATGCTCTTCGACACCCAGGGCCGCCTGGTGGTCCAACGTCGCCACCGCGACAAGCAGACCCACCCGAGCACCTGGGACCTGAGCTGCGCGGGCCACGTCGAGGAGAGCGACTACCCCGCGGGCCCCGACGACGACCTCGATCGGGTCTACGCGGAGGTCGCCGCGCGGGAGGTCGAGGAGGAGCTCGGCGTGACCCCGCAGCTCGTCGAGCTCGGCCACTTCCCCCCCGAGCCCGGGGTCCACTACGAGCAGATCCGCCTGTTTCGCGGCACCAGCGACGGGCCGTTCACGCTGCAACCCGACGAGGTCGAGGAGCTCACGCACCTCGCCCCCGCCGACTTCGACGCCTTCGCCGCTCGCGAGCCGGTGACCGAGGCCCTGCGCTACTTCGTGCGCTGGGCCCGCGCCAACGGCGTCTGGACCTAGCAGTCGGTTGAAGCAGCCCTGGACTGCGTTGCTCCTCGGTCACAACCCCGACGGTTGCTGGACCTCCTCGCGCCTTGCCAGGACTCCTTCGACCGACTGCTAGGAGAACCCGAGCGCCAAGCTCAGGCGGAGCAGCGCCAGCTCAGGCGGAGCAGCCCCAGCTCAGGCGGAGCAGCGCCAGCTCAGGCGGAGCAGCGCCAATCTCAGGCGGAGCTTCCGCAGCGAAGCTGCGAAGGAGCTCGAAGAGCTCCAGCGCCTGCGGCTCCCTTGGGGGTGAGGCCGAGGAGCTTAGCTCCGAGGCCGAGGGGGGCTCGGGACGAGCCCCCCTGGAAACAGGCAAGCCTTGAGGGGCTCGTCCCGAGCCCCTCAAGTCCCGAACATGCGGTCGCCGGCGTCGCCGAGGCCGGGGAGGATGTAGCCCTTCTCGTTGAGGCGCTCGTCGATCGCGGCCGTGAAGATCGGGACGTCGGGGTGGTGCTCGTTGAAGTGCGCGATCCCCTCGGGGGCGGCGAGCAGGCAGAGGAACTTGATGCTCTTGGGGTTCACCTGCTTGACCCGCTCGACGGCGGCCACCGCGGAGTGCCCGGTGGCGAGCATGGGGTCGACCAGCAGCACGTCGCGGTCGCGCATGTTCGGCGGAACCTTGAAGTAATACTCGACCGCCACCAGGGTCTTCGGGTCGCGGTAGAGCCCGACGTGCCCCACCCGCGCCGCGGGCAGAATGTCCAGGATCCCGTCGAGCAGGCCGTTGCCGGCGCGCATGATCGAGACGACCACGATCTTCTTGCCCTCCAGCACCGGCGCTCGCATCGGGGCCAGCGGGGTCTGGATCTCCTCGTAGACCAGCGGCAGGTCGCGGGTGACCTCGTAGGCGAGGAGCAGCGCGATCTCGCGCAGCAGCGTGCGGAACTCGCTGGTGCTGGTGTCGCTGCGGCGCATGAGGGTCAGCTTGTGTTGGACCAGCGGGTGGTCGATCACGGTCGGCTCGGGCATGAGGCTCCTTTAGAACACGGTTCCGTCGCTCAGGAGTTGTAGCGGAGGTTGGCCGTCGCGCAACTCCGCGGCGACCTCGCGCCCCGCGGCCCAGGTCCCGCCCTGGAGGACCTTGGCCAGGGGAAACTCCGCGGCCGAGAGCCCCAGGGCGCTCCTCACCCGGGGCGCGACGCGGTCGAGGAGCGCCACGGTCAGCGCGCGCCACTCGACGATCACGGGGTCGCCGGGGGCGTGGGCCTCGCCGAGCACCCCCGGGTGTTTCGGGCGCAAGGCGCCGAGGTCGATCAGCAGCCCGCCGTTGCGGTATTCGGGCAGGCCGGTCAGGCGGTCGAGCTCGACGACCTCGAGCCCGGCCCACTCCAAGGGCTCGAGCAGCGAGTAGGTCAGCCACTGACTGAGCTTGTGAAAGGGCACCAGGCGGTCGGCGGGGTGCGAGCCCTCGAGGGCGGGATGCGGCCACGCGTCGCCGAGGTTCACCCCCTCGAGGGTGTGACGCCCCGGCCAGATCGGGCCCAGGCCCTCGAGCACGAGCTCGAGCAGGTCGGCCGCCTGCAGCGGCGCGCCCGCCGCGCGGGCCACGGCGACGTCGTAGAGCCCGCCCGGGCGCGCGTCGGCGCCGAAGAGCTCGGGGGCCTCGCGCAGGCGCTCGGCCAGCCGCGCGAGCAAGGCCCAGCGCCCGTCGAGCCCGACCAGCGGGTTGTCGGGGCCGACCTGAAAGGCCTCGGCCAGGCCGAAGCCGCCGAGGGCCTCGAGGCCAGCGGCGTCGACCCGCAGCGGCGCGCTGCCGGCTCGGCCCGCGAGGAACAGGCGCAGGCTCGCGACCGCGAGCCCCTCGGAGCGCGCGTAGGCCTTCCCGCGCTCGCGGTAGCTCCAGCGCGGTCCGGCGCCGGCGTCGAGCAGCACGCTGAGCACGACCAGGTCGATCTGCGCGCGGGCGCGCTCGGCGTCGTCGAAGCCCATGGCGTCGAAGGAGGCGTCGAGCTCGTCGAGGCGCGCCACGCCGCCGACGTCGAAGTGCTGCCAGCGGCTGTGGTAGGGGATCTCGAGGGTCGGGTAGGCCGCGCGGGTGACCGCGACCACGCGCGCCGCCACGGCCTCGAGGCCCGCGGGGTCGAGCGCGAAGTGCTCGAGCGCGCCGTCCTCGGCGAGGGCGTAGAGCTGCTCGCAGCGCGCGCGCACCGCGGCCGCGGTCAGCAGCTCCTGAGGGGTGCGCAGCGCGCTCACGCCTCGGGCTCGCTCCAGCTGCGGCCTTTGCGCGCCTTGAGCTCGTCCTCGGAGGGGACGTGCCCGTCGGTGTAGTAGCCGGCCGCCTTCTTGGCGTCGATCTCGACGTGGGCGTCGGGCGGGATCCGATCGTCGGGGATCGTGAGCCGCTCGCCGATCTCGATCCCCGAGCCCACCACGGCGTCGTACTTGAGGTTGCTCATGGAGACGAAGCGGTCGATCCGCGTGATGCCCAGCCAGTGCAGCACGTCGGGCATGAGCTCCTGGAAGCGCACGTCCTGCACGCCCGCGACGCACTCGGTGCGGGTGAAGTAGGCCGCCGCGTTGTCGCCGCCCGCCTGCCGCTTGCGCGCGTTGTAGACGAGGTACTTCGTGACCTCGCCCAGGCCGCGGCCCTCCTTGCGGTTGTAGACGATCACGCCGGCCCCGCCGGCTTGGGCGGTCTCGAGGCACACCTCGATCCCGTGGGCGAGGTAGGGGCGGCAGGTGCAAATGTCCGAGCCGAAGACGTCGCTGCCGTTGCACTCGTCGTGCACCCGCACCGAGAGCTGCCGCGCGGGGTCGGTGATCGCCTCGAGCTCGCCGAAGATATAGACCGTGCAGCCGCCGATCGGGGGGAGGAACACGTCGAGGTCGCCCCGGGTCACGAGCTCGGGGAACATGCCGCCGGTGTGCTGGAACAGGCAGCGCCGGAGCTCGCTCTCGGTGGTCCCGCAGCGCTTGGCGATCCCGGGGAGGTACCACACGGGCTCGACGGCCGCCTTGGTCACGAAGCAGTCGCCGCGCTCGGAGATCAAGACCTTGCCGTCGGGCTTCAGCCGGCCTTCGCGGATCGCGTCGCGCAGCTCGGGGATCTCGATGTGCGCCTGAGTGATCGCGATCGTCGGACGCACGTCGTGCCCGGCGGCGACCCACTCGGCGAACACCCGGCTGGTGACCGCGCCGTAGGGGTCGATCGAGACGATCTTCTCCGGGTCGTGCCACTGCGGGAAGGGGCCGAGGGTGTTCGTGGGCGAGGTGTCGGTGAGGTCCGGTCGGTGGTCGGCCTTCAGGCGGCCCGCCGCCACCGCCAGCGCGCGGTAGAGCGTGTAGGAGCCCGCGTGGGTCCCGATCGCGTTGCGGTGGTGCGGGGTCGTGAGGCTCGCGATCACCGGACCGCGCTCGGCGGGGTTCGCGGCTCCCCAGGTGATCTTCGGCGGCTGCGGTCCGTCCTCGCGAGGGTGAGACGTCAGCCGAATGTAGTTGATCCGCCCCGAGCCTGAACCGGAATCCATCAACGGTCCTCCGTGAAGGGCTGACTATAGCTGAGAACTAGTCTCAAGTCAATAAATACCAAGGGTTAGGGGCACCTCGCCGCGCCCGCTCCGCGGCGGGGGGCGGGCCCACCGCGCGGCGCTCCGACCCGCGGGAGCGCAGCTCGGCGGCGCCCGAGTTCGCCTCGAGGGCGCCCCCCAGGGCCGCGCGGGGCGGAAATCTCCTCGCGGGGTCCCCACATCTGCCGGAAGATCACGGTAATCTCCGCGCTGACCCCAACCCCGCGAGGCCCCCCTGAGCCCTCACGAACCCGTGGCGCTGCGCTACCCGTTCGAGCCCCTCGGCCCCGCCGAGTGGGCCGCGCTCGCCCCCGAGCGCGGTGTCCGCCCGCGGACATCGCGCGAGGGGCTGAGCCAGCTCCCGCTCTACACCGAGCTCCCCAGCTCCCAGGCGGGCGCCCCCGCGCTCCCCGCGCGCCGCAGCTGGCGGATCCTCCAGGAGCTCCGCGCGCCCACCCCCGAGCTCGGCGCGGCCCGCGCCGCCCAGGCGCTGCGGGACGGCGCCGAAGGCCTGCTCCTGCGGGCCGCGGGCGACGGGCTGCGCCTGAGCTCGGCGGCCGACTGGTCGACCCTCCGGCGCGAGGCGCCCCGCGCCGCCCTGCACCTGCGCCCCGGCGCCCGCGCGCGCGAAGTCGGCGCGCTGCTGCTCGCCCACGGCGAGGCCCTCGGGGAGCTCGAAGGCAGCCTCGGCCTCGACCCCCTGGGCACCCTCGCCCAGGCCGGCCGCCTGCCGCAGGGGCTCGAGGCCGCCTACGCCCAGGGGACGGAGCTCGCGCTGGCCTTCGCCGAGGCCCCCGGCTGCCGCGTGCTCGACGTCGAGGGCGCGCCCTACCACGACGCTGGCGCCGACGCGGCCAGCGAGCTGGCCTGCGTCCTGGCTGCCCTGGTCGCGGGCTTCCGCGGCATGGAGCCGGCCCTCGACCGCCTGCGCCCGGCGATCACGCTCTCGGTCGGCCCGGACCTCCTCGGGAACGTCGCCAAGCTGCGCGCGGCGCGCGCGCTCTACGCGCAGCTCGCCGAGCCGTGCGGGCTCGACCCCCTCGACCTCTGGATCACCTGCGTCAGCGCGCGCCGCGCGCTCAGCCGGCGCGACCCCTGGGGCAACCTCTTGCGCGGGACCCTCACCGCCTGGATCGGCGCCGTGGGCGGGGCCGACGCGGTGTGCGTCGCGGCCTACGACCGGCGCTACCCCGACAGCGACGACCTCGCCCGGCGGATCGCCTGCACCACCCAGCTCGTGTTGCGCGAGGAGGCCCACCTGGCCCAGGTCCGCGACCCGCTGGCCGGTGCCTGGACCGTCGAGGCGCTGACCGAGCAGCTCGTCGAGCGCGCCTGGGCCGCGTTCCAGGGCCTCGAACGCGACGGGGGCCTCGCCCGGGCGCTGACGAGCGGCGCGCTGCAGGCCCAGCTCCGCGAGCAGGCCGAGCGGCGTGAGGCCGGCGTGCGCACCCGACGCCTCGAGCTCACCGGGGTCAGCGCCTTCCCCCTCGCGGGAGAGCGCCCCCTCGAGCGGAGCGCCCCCGCGGCTCGAGCCACCCCCGCGCCCACTGCTCCGGAGAGCTGGGCGGCGTTGCTGGCGCAGGCGGAGGCCGGCGCCGCCCTCGGCGACCCTCCGGGCGCGGCGCTCGAGGTCGCCCCCTGCGTCGCGCGTCCACTGCCTGCGCCCTTCGAGGCGCTGTGGGAGCGCGCGGGCGCTTCACCGCCCACGGTGTTCCTCGCCAGCTTCGGCGCCCTCGCCGAGCACACCGCGCGCTCGACCTGGGTCCAGAACCTGCTCGCCGCCGGCGGGTTCGTGGCCGAGGTCCCCGACGGCTACGCCGACGCCGCCGAGGCCGCGCAGGCCTGTCGTGCCCTCGGCGCCGCGCTCGCCGTGGTGTGCGCCCCCGACCCGCGCTGGCCCGAGCTGCTCGCCCAGGGGCTGCCGCAAGCCCTGCGCAGCGTGGGCTGCGCGCGGGTGGTCTGGGCGGGGGTCCCCGCCGAGCGCGAAGCCGAGTTCCGCGCCGCCGGGGTGGACGGCTTCGTCGGGCTCAAGCGCGACGCCCTCGCCGACCTGAACCTGCTCTGGGAGGGCCTCGCATGAGCCGGGTGCCCTCCTTCGCCGACCGCCCCCTGCGCCCTCGCGGCGCGCCGCCCGCCCCGGCGGGCGCGCCCTGGACCCCGCCCGAGGGGATCCCGATCGCGCCGGGCTACGGCCCCGACGCGCTCGCCGGCCTCCCGCACCTGCGCACCGTCCCCGGGCTCGCGCCCTTCCTCCGCGGCCCCTACGCCACGATGTACGTGCAGCGCCCGTGGACGATCCGGCAGTACGCGGGCTTCTCCACGGCCGAGGCCAGCAACGCCTTCTACCGGCGCAACCTCGCCGCCGGGCAGAAGGGGCTCTCGGTCGCCTTCGACCTGGCCACGCATCGCGGCTACGACTCCGACCACCCGCGGGTCGTCGCCGACGTGGGCATGGCCGGGGTGGCGATCGACTCGATCCTCGACATGCGGATCCTGTTCGACGGGATCCCCCTCGACCGCACCAGCGTCAGCATGACCATGAACGGCGCGGTGCTCCCGATCCTCGCGCTCTACGTCGTCGCGGCCGAGGAGCAGGGCGTCTCCCCGGGCCAGCTCACGGGCACGATCCAAAACGACGTGCTCAAGGAGTTCATGGTCCGCAACACGTACATCTACCCGCCCCAGCCGAGCCTGCGGATCGTGTCGGACATCTTCCGCTACACCGCGGAGCACATGCCGCGCTTCAACTCGATCTCGATCTCGGGCTATCACATGCAGGAGGCCGGGGCGACCTGCGACCTCGAGCTGGCCTACACCCTGGCCGACGGGCTGGAGTACGTGCGCTGCGGCCTCGAGAGCGGGCTCGAGGTCGACGCCTTCGCCCCGCGGCTGAGCTTCTTCTTCGCGGTGGGCATGAACTTCTACATGGAGGTCGCCAAGCTGCGCGCAGCGCGCCTGCTGTGGGCCACGATCATGGACGGGTTCGCGCCCCAGAACCCGAAGTCGCGCTCGCTGCGCACCCACTGCCAGACCTCGGGCTGGTCGCTGACCGCCCAGGACGTCTACACCAACGTGGTGCGCACCTGCGTCGAGGCCCTGGCCGCGACCCAGGGCGGAACCCAGAGCCTGCACACCAACAGCCTCGACGAGGCCCTCGCCCTGCCCACCGACTTCAGCGCGCGGATCGCGCGCAACACCCAGCTCCTGCTCCAGCAGGAGAGCGGGGTGTGCGACACCGTCGACCCCTGGGGCGGGAGCTACTTCCTCGAGCGCCTGACCTGGGACCTGGCCCAGCGCGCCTGGGGGCACCTGCAGGAGATCGAGGCCGCCGGCGGCATGACCCGCGCGATCGAGGCCGGGCTGCCCAAGCGCCGGATCGAGGAGGCGGCGGCGCGCACCCAGGCGCGGATCGACAGCGGGCAGCAGGCGGTGATCGGCGTGAACCGCTTCCGCCCGGCCCACGACCAGCCCGTCGACGTGCTCAAGGTCGACACGAGCGCGGTGCGCGAGGCGCAGCTCGAGCGCCTGCGCCAGCTCAAGGCCGCCCGCGACCCCGCCCGGGTCGAGCGCGCCCTCGCGGCCCTCGAGCAGGCCGCCCGCGACGGCTCGGAGAACCTCCTGGCCCTGGCCGTGGAGGCGGCGCGCGCAAGCGCTACCGTAGGGGAGATGAGCCTCGCCCTGGAGCGCGTCTTCGGTCGGCACGAGGCGAGGGTGGAGACCTTTACCGGCGTGTACCTCAGCGAGCTGGCGGACGACGGAGACCTGAACGCGATCCGCGCGCGGACCGCGGCCTTCGAAGAGGCCCGCGGCCGACGGCCGCGGCTGCTGATCGCCAAGCTCGGGCAAGACGGCCACGACCGCGGACAGAAGGTCGTGGCCACGGCCTTCGCCGACTTCGGCTTCGACGTCGACCTCGGCCCGCTGTTCCAGACCCCGGAGGAGACGGCGCGCCAGGCGGTCGAGAACGACGTCCACGTGGCCGCGGTCAGCAGCCTCGCCGGCGGGCACCTGACCCTCGTCCCCGCGCTGCGCCGCGCGCTCGCCGAGCTCGGGCGCCCGGACATCCTCGTGGTCGTGGGCGGCGTGGTGCCGCCCCAGGACCTGCCCGAGCTCGAGGCCGCCGGCGCCGCGGCCGTGTTCGGCCCGGGGACCGTGCTCAGCGAGGCCGCGAACCAACTCCTCGACGTGCTCGAGGGCGGGCAGGGGTGAGCGCCGTGGCCGCAGCCCCTGCCCTCGACCTCGAGCAGCTCGCCGCCGGCGTGCGCGCCGGTGACCGCGCGCTGCTCGGGCGCGCCATGACCCTGGTCGAGAGTCGGCTCCCCGCGCACCGCGCCCAGGCCGAGGCGCTGCTCCAGCGCCTGCTCCCCGACACCGGCCGCGCGCACCGGATCGGGATCACCGGGATCCCCGGCGCGGGCAAGTCGACCCTGATCGAGGCGCTGGGCAGCGCGCTGCTCGAGGCGGGGCACCGGGTGGCCGTGCTCGCGGTCGACCCCAGCAGCCAGAAGAGCGGGGGGAGCATCCTCGGCGACAAGACGCGGATGAACGCGCTGAGCAAGGACCCCCGCGCGTTCATTCGCCCGAGCCCCAACGCCGGCAGCCCCGGCGGGGTCGCGGCCCGGACCCTCGAGGTCATGCTGCTCTGCGAAGCCGCCGGCTACGACACCGTGCTCGTCGAGACCGTGGGCGTGGGCCAGGCCGAGACCCTGGTCGCGGACATGGTCGACACCGTGGTCATGCTCCTGATCGCGGGGGCGGGCGACGGGCTGCAGGGGATCAAGCGCGGGATCCTCGAGGTCGCCCACGTGTTGGCGATCAACAAGGCCGACGGCGACGCCCGCGAGCCCGCGCTCCAGGCGGCCTCGACCTACCGCGGGGCGCTGAGCCTGCTGCGGCCGCACACCGGCGGCTGGCGGACCCCGGTGCTGACCGTGAGCGCCCTGGAGGGCAGCGGCCTCGACGCGCTCCGGGAGCAGCTCGCCGCCCACCGCCAGGCCCTGCTCGACGCGGGCGCTTGGGAGCCGCGCCGACGCGCGCAGGCGCTGCGCTGGACCGAGCGCCTCCTCGAACAACGGCTGCACGAGCTGCTTCACTCCGATCCCCGCCTGGCGCGGGCCCACCGCGAGGCCCTCGACGCCGTCGCGGCCGGCCAGCTCTGGCCCGGCGCGGCCGCGGCGAGGATCCTGGAGGCCTTCGGCCTCCCAGGCACGAGTGGAGCGAGCGCAACAACCGCCGCCGAGGGCCCCCCATGACCAAGACCAAGACCGCGCCCGCCCCCCAGCCGGACGGGATCTACCGCGCCGAGCACACGGTGCGGATCGTGACGGCCGCGGCGCTCTTCGACGGGCACGACGCGGCGATCAACATCATGCGGCGGATCCTCCAGGCGACGGGGGTCGAGGTGATCCACCTCGCCCACAACCGCAGCGTCGAAGACGTCGTCCGCGCCGCGATCCAGGAGGACGCCCAGGGGATCGCCCTGACGAGCTATCAGGGCGGGCACATGGAGTACTTCCGCTACATGCGCGAGCGCCTCGACGCGCTCGGGGCCAAGCACGTGCGGATCTTCGGCGGCGGCGGCGGCGTGATCGTGCCCGCCGAGATCGAGGCCCTGCACGCGAGCGGGATCGATCGGATCTTCTCCCCCGCCGACGGCCGCGACCTGGGCCTGCAGGGCATGATCAACCTCGTCGTCGAGGGCTGCGACTACGACACCCTCGCGCACCCGCGCAGCGAGGCCCAGCCGAAGCTGGCCGCCGAGATCACGGCGATCGAGCGCGGCCAGGCCGTGCCCCAGCCCAGCGGGACCCCGGCGCCGGTGATCGGGCTCACGGGCACCGGCGGCGCGGGCAAGAGCAGCCTCACCGACGAGCTCGTGCGGCGCTGCGTCAGCGAATACCCCGACAAGCAGGTCGCCGTGATCTGCGTCGACCCGACCAAGCGCCGCACCGGCGGCGCGCTGCTCGGCGACCGGATCCGCTTCAACTCGCTGCGCAACCCGCGGGTCTACATGCGCTCGCTGGCCACGCGCAAGTCCGGCTCCGAGCTCTCCGACGCCCTGGGGCCGGTGATCGAGCACGTGCGCCGCGCGGGCTTCGACCTGGTCTTCGTCGAGACCGCCGGGATCGGCCAGGGCGACAGCCGGATCGTCGACCTGGTCGACCTCTCGCTCTACGTCATGACCAGCGAATACGGCGCGCCGAGCCAGCTCGAGAAGATCGAAATGCTCGACTGCGCGGACATCGTGGTGATCAACAAGTTCACCCGGCGCGGGAGCGAGGACGCGCTGCGCGACGTGCGCAAGCAGGTGCAGCGCAACCGCAAGCTCTTCGACCAGGCCCCCGAGAGCCTGCTCGTGTTCGGCACCTCGGCCGCGCACTTCAACGACCCCGGGGTCAACGCGCTCTTCGCGCACCTCGTCAACCAGCTCAACGCCAAGCTCGAGCTGGGCTGGAGCTGCAGCCACCCCGCCGACGCGCGCCGGGCCACCGACCCCGAGCGCTACGTGATCCCCCCGGGGCGCGAGCGCTACCTGAGCGAGATCAGCGAGGTCGTGCGCGGCTACCGCGCCTGGGCGGAGGAGCAGGCC
Source organism: Planctomycetota bacterium (assembly GCA_020425635.1). Classification (GTDB taxonomy): domain Bacteria; phylum Planctomycetota; class J058; order J058; family J058; genus JAGQRJ01. The sequence goes on from JAGQRJ010000048.1 coordinate 13,283, forward strand.
GCGCGCGTGCGCGACCTCGACGCCCTGCGCCAGGCGATCACGCTGCTCGGCGGCCCCGAGAACCCGGACTTCGCCCGCTACGCCAGCGAGGGCGAGGGCGCGGTGGGCGAGCTGATCGCCGAGTTCACCCGCGCCCGGGCCGAGCTCGACCCGCGCTGCGCCGAGCTCCTCGCCGGCTGGGACGCGTGGGAGGCTCGCTACCAGGGGCCGACCTTCCGCTATCAGGTCCGCGGCAAGACCCTCGAGATCGAGAACTACCGCGAGAGCCTGAGCGAGCTGCAGGTGCGCAAGGTCGCGCGCCCGCGCTACCGGAGCTGGGCCGACCGGCTCTACTGGCGCCTGACCGAGAACGTGCCGGGCGAGTTCCCGTTCACCGCCGGAACCTTCCCCTACAAGCGCCGCGGCGAGGACCCCACGCGCATGTTCGCGGGGGAGGGCCCGGCGGCGCGGACGAACGCCCGCTTCCACTACCTCGCCGACGGCCAGCCCGCGGCGCGGCTCTCCACCGCCTTCGACTCGATCACGCTCTACGGCGAAGACCCCGCCGAGCGCCCGGACATCTACGGCAAGATCGGCGAGAGCGGGGTCTCGATCTTCACCGCCGAGGAGGCCGAGCAGCTCTACGCGGGCTTCGACCTCTGCGCGCCCTCGACCTCGGTCAGCATGACGATCAACGGCCCCGCGCCGACCGTGCTCGCGTTCTACTTCGCGACCGCGATCCGTCAGCAGTGCCGGCGCTTCCTGCGCGAGGCAGGCCGGCTCGAGCTCAGCGCCGAGCAGTGCCTGCAGCCCGACGCCCTGCGCGGCGCGAGCTGGCCCGAGGTCCGCGCGCTCTTGAGCGACGAGGAGTACTCCACGATCAAGCTCGAGACCGTGACTCAGGTCCGGGGCACGGTGCAGGCGGACATCCTCAAGGAGGACCAGGGGCAGAACACGTGCATCTTCAGCACCGAGTTCGCGCTCAAGTGCCTGGGCGACGTGGCGGAGTGGTTCGCGCAGCACGACGTGCGCAACTTCTACAGCATCTCGATCAGCGGGTATCACATCGCCGAGGCTGGGGCGAACCCGATCCACCAGCTGGCCTACACCCTGGCCAACGGCTTCACCTACGTCGAGTACTACCTTTCGCGCGGGCTCGAGATCGACCAGTTCGCGCCCAACCTGAGCTACTTCTTCTCCAACGGCATGGATCCGGAATACACCGTGATCGGGCGCGTGGCCCGGCGGATCTGGGCCACCGCGCTGCGCGACAAGTACGGCGCCAGCCCGCGCAGCCAAATGCTGAAGTACCACATTCAGACCTCGGGCCGCAGCCTGCACGCGCTCGAGATCGAGTTCAACGACGTGCGGACCACGCTCCAGGCCCTGCTCGCGACCTACGACAACGCCCAGAGCCTGCACACCAACGCCTACGACGAGGCGATCACGACCCCCACCGAGGCCTCGGTGCGTCGGGCCATGGCGATCCAGCTGATCATCAACAAGGAGTTCGGCCTGGTCGAGTGCGAGAACGCGACCCAGGGCAGCTTCATCGTCGAGGAGCTGACCGACCTCGTGGAGGAGGCGGTGCTCAAGGAGTTCGACCGGCTCACCGCCCGCGGGGGGGTGCTCGGCGCCATGGAGCTGATGTACCAGCGCGGCGAGATCCAGAGCGACTCCATGAAGTACGAGCACCTCAAGCACTCGGGCGAGCTGCCGATCGTCGGCGTCAACACCTTCCTCGCCCGGACCAAGGGCGAGGCCGAGGTCCCGCGCGAGGTCGAGCTCAGCCGCGCGACCCCCGAGGAGAAGCAAGGCTGCATCGCGCGCCTGCGCGCGTTCCAGGCCGCCCACGCCGCCGAGGCCCCCGCCACCCTCGAAGCGCTCAAGCGCACCGCCCTCGCCGGCGAGAACCTGTTCGGCGCGCTGCTCGACGCCGTCGAGCACTGCAGCCTGGGCCAGATCACCGAGGCGCTCTACGAGGTCGGCGGCGAGTACCGACGCAACCTCTAGCGGTGGACGCGGCCCCTGCGCACACAGTCGTCGACGCGCTGGGGCGGGAGCTCCTCGTCCCGCGCAGCCCGCGTCGGATCGTGTCGCTCGTGCCCAGCCTGACCGAGCTCCTCGCCGACCTCGGGCTCGACGCCCAGGTCGTGGGGCTCACCACCTTCTGCGTGCGCCCCGCCGGCTGGCGTGAGGCCAAGGCCCGCGTGGGCGGGACCAAGCAGGTCAGCCTGCAGCGGGTCGCGGCGCTGCGCCCCGACCTGATCCTCGCCAACCAGGAGGAGAACACGGCCGCCGACGTCGCGGCGCTGAGCGAGCTCGCGCCGGTCTACGTGACCCGGATCGCCGACC
>JAGQRJ010000336.1 GCA_020425635.1 Planctomycetota bacterium
CCCAGGCAGGCCAGGCGACGCGGGTGTCTCGGGGTCCGGGCCGAGGCAAGCTCGGCCCCTACGGGGCGTGTCGAACGCCTCGGCCTCAGCCTCTACTCCGCGAGCAGGCGGTAGACCTCGACCAGCGCGAGCACGGCCTCGGCGGTCTCCTCGGGGGAGGCCGCGAGCGCGCCGGGGCGAACGCGGAACGCGCCTACGGTCCGCGGGTCCTTGAGCAAGAAGCGGTGGGCGTCGCGGAGTTGGAGCGCGAGCGCGTCTCCGGCGGCGACGCGCACCTGCTCGCGCAGAGCCCGTCCGCGGTCGCCGCGGTCGAGGCGCGCGACGCGGGCCCAGATCCCGAGCTCGCGCCAGTGCGCGCCCTCCTCCAGCGGAGCCTGGACCGTGTCCTCGCACCAGGCGAGGAGCGAGTCCAGGGGCGGCGAGGGCGCTGCGAGGGCGGCCTCGAGCTCGCCGAACCCGGCCTCGGCGCTCACCGGCCCCGCGGGTCGAGGGCTGGGGTTGGCGAGCACGCGGGCCTCGCGCTCCCCGAGGGCGTCGCCCTCGGGCAAGGGGCCGAGGTGCGAGCCGAGCGCGGCGACGTCTGCGCCGAGGGCCGCCTGAGCCAGCACCAGCTGCGCGCGCGCCGCCGGCGGGAGCTCCGCCGGCAGCGAGCCGAGGACGTGGTCCGCGGCGGCCCGCAGCACGGGGTCCTCGAGGACCGCCGCCGAGCGCGCGAAGGCGAGCCCCACCCGCGCACGCGCCTCGAGGGGGAGCGCGGCCTCGACCCCGCGCACGTCGCCCTCGGGGGTCAACAAGGTGGTCAGCCAACGAGACGCGCTGGCGAGGGCACCCCCGACCGCCGCGACGCTCGCCTCAGGGAGCGGCGCGGGCTCCCCGCCACGGATCAGCGGGGCGGGATCGGCTCCAGGGCGCGAGGCGACGAAGGCCTCGGTCTCGAAGGCGAACACCGCGCGGGAGCCGGAGTACCACGCGTCTCCCCCGAGCTCCGCGCGCTGACAGGCGTAGCTCAGCATGTCGCCCACGTCGTCCAGGCCGGCGTAGAGCCGGTCGCTGGGCAGGCAGTAGACCTCGCGTCCGTCGGCCCGCGTCGCGACCCCCTGCCCAGGCGTGAGCGCAGGGGCAGCGACCAGGACACGCCCCTGCTCCTCGAGCTGAACCGGGGTCGGCCGCAAGCCGAGGTCGACTTGCACGGCGGCGTTCTGCACCGCCAGCGGAGAAAAGCCCGGCGACTCCCTCAGGTCCTCCACCGCCCCCTTGAGCGCCTCGGCGAGCGAGGTCCCCCGCCCGTAGCCACGCATGCACGCGTTCGCGCCCTCACCGAGCTTGGCGCGGTCGTCCTTGGGGACGTAGAGGGTCACGAACACCGGTCGGTCGTCGTAGACGAAGAAGCGCTCGGGGGCGTCGGCGAGGACCTTGTCTTCGGGCGGCTCGGCGTCGGGAATCCTGAACCGGCAGGCCTCGCGCACGAAGTCGAGGGCCACCTGCCGCTCCTCGGCGCTCAGCCTCCCCCCTTGGTCGGTGAGCCAGTTGCGGAGCTCTTCGACGCGATCGATCGCGCCGACCGGGGGCGAAGCCAAGAAGGCGCGCGCAGCGCCCTCGGCCTGACCGAGCTCGCCGAGCCGACGGTAGGCGCGGAAGCGCACGTAGTTCAGCCAGGGGTCTGCAGCGACCCGCGTTTCCGCCGAGCCGATCACCGCCAGGACGGCGCGGTCCTCGCCGAGCACGAGCAGGCAACGGGCCTGGCCGAGGACGGGCCCCACGGAGTCGGGGACCAGGCGTTGGACCTCCTGATAGGCGCGCAGCGCGCTGCGGTGCTCACCGAGTTCCTCGCGCACCTGGGCGAGCAAGTCCCAGAGCAAGGGGTCCTTGCGCTCCTCCTCGAGCGCGAGGCGGAGCTCGCGCTTCGCCGCGCGAAACTCCCCTTGGGCCGCGAGGATCCGGGCGAGGAGGTAGCGCGCGCGGGGGTCGTCGGAGTCGCCCTCGAGGTGCTGCTCGACCGCGGTCCGCGCGGTGGCCAAGTCTCCGCGCTGGAAGGCCTCGCGAGCGCGCACCAGCGGTTCCGCTCGCTCTTCGATGGGGTCGTCGAGCGGGTCCGGGCCCGACTGGCACGCCGCCAGGAGGAGCAGCGGAAACAAGAACACGAGTCTGCGCATGAGACCCCTCCGTGGGTCGCCCAGGGGGCCCGACGAGTATGACGCGCGGGGGTTCAGTCGGCGCCCGGACGATCCAACCAAGCGAAATGGCCCGCGCCTAAGCGCGGGCCATGCGCCAGAGACCCCGTCTCAGGCCGTCGCGACCGCTTGGCCTTCGATCGGCCGCCGCTCGAGGTGCTCGTGCGAGCACTCCTCACACTCCCAACGCACGAAGAGCGTCTCGCGCTCGGCCACGTCGTAGAGCTCGGTCATCGCCTTGTCGCACTTTTCGCACTTCATAAATGTAGCTCACCGAATGTATGAGTGGGTTGCGGGCAAGTCTAGTGAGGGCCATATCTGGTTCAAGTACAATCTTTGTCAACCGCCACAACCATATTCACAGTAGCCACTTAGACGCGCCCTCCGCGGCAGAGGGGGGGTTGCCTACTCGACCCGCCAGGTCTACTATGCTCGTTTCCAAGGGTTTCGGTTTGCGGAACCGAGGGATAAGGAGTTCCACGCATGCCTGAAGAAGAGCCAGCCGGCTACCTCGGCGGCCACACGGGCCCTGCCCAGGACCTCGACGACTACGCCGAAGAGAACCCCTACGGCGACCCCTCCGACGAGGGCGGCTACGACGCTTCGGACGAGGAAGAGGTGGTGGGCTACCTGGAGGGCTCCGAGGCAGACGGCGAGGACCTGCCCGCCCTGCCCCCTGCGGAGGCTGAGGAAGAGGCTTACTCCGCGGGCGACTTCATCGAGGACCAGCCCTACGAGGACCCCTACGCCAGCGAAGAGGATCCCTACGCCACCTCGGACTACGACTACGAGGGCTACGAAGAGCCCGCGGTCGAAGACGACTCGCACTTCGACCAAATGGGCCACGCCTCGAGCGAAGAGACCCAGGACTTCGGCTACTCCGACGATTACGACGACCCCGACCAACCCAAGACGATCTCTCAGCAAGACGCGGAGAAGATCATCGAGCGGATCACCAAGACCCGCCCCACGGCCACCGATGCGGCGCCGCGCTTGTCCCCGGGCCCCCGGCTCACGCCCTCGAGGCGCGGCTTCCGCCTGGGTCCGCTGTTCGCCGTGCTCCTGATCATGCTCTTGACCGTGGGCCTCGGCGTCGTGCTCGCCAAGGAGCAGGTCGGCGCGTGGCTCCACGAAATGGGCTTCGGCGAGCTGGCCACGATGATCGGCTACGAGCCGCCCGCGGTGGTCGAGGTCCCCGACGGCCCGCCGCCCGAGTCGCCGCGCGCGCGCACCACGCGCCTCATGAAGGAGGCCGTGCTCAAGAGCGAAGCCCTCGCCCTCGAGCTCCCGGACGACGCGGCGAAGCCCCCGGCCGACACCGGAGGCGAGACGACGCCCCCAGGCGACGGCGGAAACTGAGCGACGAGAGCGGATCACACGGGCGGGACGCAGCAGGGAAGGACCCCTCATGAAGACGACGCATTGGGCCATTGCAATCGGCGCCTTGACCCTCGGGCTCGCGCCTGGGGCGGCGGAGGCCGGGATCCTGGTCAAGAAGAACGGGGTGACCTTCATCGGGAAGCTGAACCCCGAGACGACGCCCCCGTGCCCGGCCGACGCCAAGAACATGCCCGAGTCCGTCATCATGACGTGGCCCTACAAGGACAACGTCGACGGCCCCTTTGGCCGCTCCTCGCTGACCTTCCACGACTACGAGATCCGTTGGTACAGCGTCACCGACGACGCCCCTACCGAGGAATACTGGACCGAGCACCTCGACGAGGACATCGACGTCAAGTGGCATAAGCTGCGCGACGAGTTCAAGCGCGGCTTGAACACGGAGTCCAAGGGCGGGTTCACGCCGATCAAGCCCGAGATCGACCTGACCAACGAGCGCAACCGCGTGCTCTCGCCGCACCCGCACCGCTTCGGCAAGGCGAAGGTCAACTTCCCTGACGGCTGGAACGTGCGCAACGTGGGCAAGCTGTTCATCATCGAGAAGTCGGAGCCTGGCGCAGACGGCTTCCGCCCAAAGATCCACCTCTACGAAGTCGACAGTGTGCCCGCGATGGTCCCTGAGACCGTAGACATGGTGCGCAACACCCTGAGCAAGCAGCTCGCCGCGATCAAGGACGCGAAGTTCGAGGTCCTCGATCGCTCGCAGCCGAAGGCGATCGCGGGCGTCGGCTTCGACGTCAACCTCTCCACCGCGAGCACCGTGGGTGGGCGCAAGATCCGGTCCCTGCGGACCATCGCCTTCCGCGCCGAGCAGACCTACTTCTTCTCGGCCTACGCCCACGAGAACGACTGGGTCGAACTCGAGGGCCTGTTCAAGAAGTGCCGCAACACCCTCAAGGTGGAAGAGTAACCATTGCGCGGGGTGCAGGCGCCTCGCGGACGCCTCACCTGCGCGACGTCAAGGGGGAGACCATGCGCATCCTGATTTCGCTGGCCGTGTTCGCCGCGGCCATGCCTGCCTCCGCGGGGATCGTGGTCCTCAAGAACGGCGAGACCTTCGTCGGCAAGCTCGACGCAAAGGTCCTCCCGCCGTGTCCTGCGGACCCGGCGAACATGCCCGAGACGATTCAGCTCAGCTGGCCCCACAATGGGATCGAGGGCCCCGAAGGGCGCTCCACCTGGGAGTTCAAGGGCCACGAGGTGCGCTGGTACGACCTCTCGTCGGACACGCCGACTGCCGAGTATTGGGAGAAGTTCTTCGACGAAGAGATCGAGGAGCGCTGGCACGCCGCGCGCGAGCGGCACCGCCATGCCCACCAGGAGAAGCCGATCGGGCTGGTGCCGACGCCGAAGGTCGAGCTCTGGAAGGGGCTCGAGAAGCGCCCGCTCCCCCACGCAGGCATGGCGATCAACCCCCCGCAGGGGTGGGAGCCCGAGGGCGAGGCCGCGGACGCCGAGCCCGGCGAGCCGAGCAACCCTGAGCTGCCTGCAGAGTCGCCCCAGCCCCTGACGCTGCACCCGGGCGAGAAGGCCAAGGGGCCGCGCTGGTCCTCCAAGGCGCCGCCGAGCGTTCGCCTCTGGCGCCTGCCCGCCTTCCAGGTCGAAGAAGACCTCGAGCCCTGGGTGGCGAAGAAGGCGGCCGCCCTCGCCGAGGAGCGCAAGGAGGAGCTGGTCGGGAACGCCGCGGTGCGGCGCACGGAGCGAGGCCTGGCCATGACCTTCACCAGCGCCGGAGAGCACGAAGGTGTGCAAATCCACACGCGCTGGCGTGTGCTCATGCGCGATCAAGGGACCTACTGCGTGACCTTCACCGCGGCCGCGGCCGATCTGGAGCAGCAGGAAGAGCTGGTCCAGCGCTGCCTGAGCACCTTCAAGGCGCAAGAACGAGAGTGACCCGCAGCGATAGCCCGTGGGCTGAAGCGTGGTTATACTCTGGACGTGAAACGGGTAACCCGTTTTATTGTGGACATTTGAGGACTAAATGAGCCCCGACGACTCCACCGTCGACGAGGCGGCCCCTGACGCGGCCGCGCCCGCGGAGGCCGACGCCAACGAGGCGGAGGCCGGAGAAGAAGACGAGAAGGCGCGCTGGAGGCGCGCCCTCGACTTCTACCTCGAAGGGCGCCTGACCGAGTCGCTGGCCCTGGTAGACGCGATCCTCGAGGCCAACCCCGAGAGTGACCTCCGCCCGCGGCTCGAGCGCCTGCGCCGTCGCGCGGCAGACCGGATCGAGACCGAGCCCGAGGGCGAAGAGCCCGAGGAGGACGCGGAAGCCGACGCCGACGCCCCCGAGGACGTGAGCGAGGCCGAGGCCGAGGGCGGCGACGAGGGCAGCAGCGACGAGGACCCGTCGTCCGGCGACGACGAAGCGAGCGAGGTGGCCGAGGCTCCCGAAGAGGCCGCGCCCACCAGCGAGCAGGCGGCCGAGGCAGCGACCGAGGTCGTCGAAGCTGCGCCCGAGCCCGCCGCGGCGACCCCCGCCGAAGCGTCCGGCGCCGCGACCAAGACGGAAGAAGACGCGCTGTCTCAGACGCCTTCGGGCAGGGTCGTCCGCGTCGAGACGCCGCCGCCAGAGTCCAAGGTCGCCAAGAAGCAAGCTCGCGCGGGCGGAGTCCGCCGGGTCGTGCGCAAGCCCGCCGCGCCCGCGAGCGGAGTCACCTCGGGCAGCGGCGCCGCGGTCAAGTCGACGGCGGCCCCCGGTCCTGCGGCGGTCAAGGCCGCGACGGGCCCCTCCAAGCTGCACCCCAACGCCGCCACCAAGATCGGGGTCGAGAAGATCCACGGCAGCGTCGAGAACGTGGCCAAGCTGATCCGCGGGCTCGAGACCAACCTCGTGCGCATCGCCGAGGCCTACCAGCGCGTGACGCTGGTCAGCAAGCGCAAGGAACAGGCCTACGACCAGCTCTACGAAGAGCTGCGCACCTACAAGGACAACTTCCTGCTCAGCGCGCAGAAGCCGCTGTTCAAGGACATACTCCTGCTCTACGACGGCGTCCGCCGCGCGCAAAAGCGCTTCGAAGACGGCGAAGAGCAGGTCTCGCGCGAAGACGCGATCAAGGCCTTCCAGGATATCCTCGAGGAGATCCTCGAGGTCCTGTATCGGCGAGACATCGAACGTATCGAGGAACAGCCCGAGCGGCTGGAAATCGACTTCCAAAAGCCCGTACGGCGCATCGAGACCGACGACCCGAATGAGGACAAGCAGGTGGACCAAATCGTGCGGGACGGCTTCCGCATGGACGGCGCCATCCTTCGTCCGCAAGAGGTCGTCGTTAAGCGGTGCCTGAAGGAGAAGGGCCAATCATGAGCGACGTAAAGCGCAAGATCGCTGGAATCGACTTGGGGACGACCTACTCGGCGATCGCCCACTTCGACGAGTACGGCAAGGTCGACATCATCCCCAACAGCGACAACGAGCGGATCACGCCCTCGGTGATCCTGTTCGAGGACAGCGAGGTGATCGTCGGCAAGATCGCGAAGAACCAGGCGGTCTCCAACCCCGAGAACGTGGTCCAGTTCGTCAAGCGCCACATGGGCGAGCCCGACTGGGTCCGCGTGATCAACGATCGGGAATACACCCCAGAGATCCTCTCGGCGATCATTCTCAAGCGGATCGTCTCCGACGCGGAGGACCAGCTCGGTGAAGCGATCACCGACACGGTGATCACCTGCCCCGCCTACTTCAACGACAACGAGCGCAAGGCGACCGGCGACGCGGGCAAGATCGCCGGGCTCAACGTGCTCGGGATCATCAACGAGCCCACCGCCGCGGCGATCGCCTACGGCATGAACAACCTCGACAAGCAGGTCCGCGCCCTGGTCTACGACCTGGGTGGCGGCACGTTCGACGTGACCTTGCTGAACATCGAGGGGAACCACGTGAAGGTCCTCGCGACCGATGGCGAGCGACGCCTCGGCGGTAAGGACTGGGACGACATGCTGCTCAACCACGTCGCCGAGAAGTTCGTCGACGAGCACGAGCTCGACCCGCGCGAGGACCCCGAGGCCTATCAGGACCTCGTGATCAAGGTCGAAGAGGCCAAGAAGGCGCTCTCCAAGAAGCCCCAGACCAAGATCTTCGCCCAGTGTGGCGGCAAGAGCTTGAAGCTCGTCGTCTCGCGCGAAGAGTTCCAGGAGCTGACCCAGCCCCTGCTCGAGCAGACCGAGACCTACCTCGACGTCGTGCTCAAGAAGGCCGACATGACCTGGGGCGACATCGACGTCGTGATCCACGTGGGCGGCTCGACCCGCATGCCCGCGGTGGTCAAGATGCTCAAGCGCGTGACCGGCAAGGACCCGGAGAAGGGCGTCAACCAGGACGAGTGCGTCGCGATTGGCGCAGCCTACTGGGCCGCGATCCTCCTGGTGCGCGAGGCGAAGGAGCTCGAGGAGCAGGCCGCCAGCGGCGAAGGCACGATCGAAGAGGCCACGGTCAAGGAGGCCGCCAAGGCGGTGGAAGAGGCCGTGCCAGAAGGCCTCGCCGGCATGCTCGGCGGCGTGGTCGTGCAGAACGTCAACTCGCACAGCCTGGGAATCGTGACCGTGACGAAGGGCGGCGAACGCCGCAACCTGATCATGATCCCCGAGCAGACCCCGCTCCCCGCGACCGTGACCAAGCTCTTCGGCACCGCCCAGGAGAACCAGGTCACCGTCGAGGTGCGGATCCTCGAGGGCGAGAGCGAATACGTCGAAGAGTGCGTCGAGATCGGCACCTGCTTGATCTCCGACCTGCCCCCGAACCGGCCCAAGGGCTCCAAGGTCGCGGTGACCTACCGCTACAAGGACGACGGCCGAATCGAGATCGAGGCGCGGGATCGAGACACCGGCCAGGAGGTCCGCACCCAGATCCGGCGCGACGCCGAAGGGCTCACCGAAGAGGAGATGTCCCACAAGGGGCAAGAGATCGCGCGTCTGCTCGAAGACGGGCCGCAAGCCGCCTACGCCGAGGGCGAATACGCCGAAGGCGACGGCTACGAAGGCTACGCGGAGAGCGGCTACGCCGAGGGCGAATACGCAGAAGGCGAATACGCCGAGGGCGAATACGCCGAGGGCGAATACGCAGAAGGCGAATACGCCGCCGAGGGCTACGCCGCCGAAGGCGAATACGCCGCCGAGGGCGAGGGCGGATACGCCGCCGGGGGCTACGCCGAAGGCGAATACGCCGCCGAGGGCGAGGGCGGATACGCAGCCGAAGGTGGCTACGCCGAGGCGGGAGAGGGTGGCTACGCCGCTGGGGGCTACGCTGCCGAAGGCGAATACGCCGCGGAGGGCTACGCCGCCGAAGGCGAATACGCCGCTGAGGGCTACGCCGCCGAAGGCGAATACGCCGCCGAGGGCTACGCTGCCGAAGGCGGCTACGCTGCCGAAGGTGGCTACGCCGAGGGCGAATACGCCGCGGACGACGGCTACGCTGCCGAAGGCGGCTACGCCGCTGAGGGCTACGCTGCCGAAGGCGGCTACGCCGAGGGCGAATACGCCGCTGAGGGCGAAGCCGGCTACGCCGAGGGCGAATACGCCGCTGACGACGGCTACGAAGGCGACTACGCCGCCGGAGAGGGCGGCTACGCCGAGGGCGAATACGCCGCTGAGGGTGGATACGCCGAGGGCGAGTACGCCGCTGAGGGCGAAGCCGGCTACGCCGAGGGCGGATACGCCGAAGGCGAGTACCCCGCAGAGGGGGCCGAGTATGCTGGCGACGACGGCTACGAAGGCGACTACGCCGCCGAAGGCGGAGAAGACGCCGAAGGCTATGAGGGTGGCTACGGCGAGGAATACGCCGAAGGCGACGGATTCGCAGACACCGCGGACGGCTCTAAGCACCGCTAGTAACGTCCGTTCGGGCAACGCAGGAGCCGCTGGGTGGCAGACGATCGCTACAGCAAACTCTTGGGAATCGACCCCGCAGGGGAGATACCGACGCATTATGAGTTGCTGGGTATCGACCGGGAGGAGCAAGACTCGGGCACCATCGAAGCTGCCTACAAGGAGAAGATGCGGGCGCTGCAGTCCATTCGCTCCTCGAAGGACAAGGGCTTCATCGAGTTCCTCAAAGAGGAGCTGCGCACAGCCCGGCTGACCCTCACCAAGGACGACCGGCGCAAGGCCTACGACGAATCCCTGGTGGCCGACTCGCTCCAGGGGTTCAAGGACTGGGTCAAGCCCCTGTTGGCCATGGGCTTCGTGCCCAAGAGCGTCTACGACCTCATGCTCCAGACCGGGGTCAAGGAGGGCTTGGACGAGGCGCAGGCCGCGAAGCTGGTCAAAGAGCTGGCGGCCGAACACGGCGCGACCCTGCAGCTCGAGGAGTCGAGCTCGGACCTCGCGGCGCTGGAGAACTCGGGCTACGACGACGCCGACGAAGACGACGACCTGGGCCCCGCCTCCGACGACGGCGACCCGATGTTCCTCGACGACCTCGACCCCGGGACCCCCGCCACGGAGCCTTCCCCGACCTCTCGTCGCGCGCCGCCGCCCAAGCCTGCCGGCAACGCGCGCGGCGGGAAGATCCAGCGTGGCTTCTACCAGGATCAAGGCGGAGGCGAGCGCTCCGGCGCGGGCAGCTCGTCGCCGTGGGACCGGGGTGGCTCGGCAGCGCGGGACCGCAGCGCCTGGGGTCGCCGGCGCGCGGGCGCCGAGAGCGCAGCCACGAGCCCGGCTCAGAGCGGAAACCGGACGCGCAAGGAGAGCACCCAGCGCCAGCGGGAGCGCTGGCAAAACCAGGGCGAGCAGCGTCAGCTGAGCGAGGCGCAGCGCATGTTCAACCTGGGGGCGAAGCTCTGCCGCGTCGCCGATCAAGTCCACGAGCAGCTCGCGCTCTACTTCCCCCCACAAAACGGGCGTAACTCGATCACCTACCAGCGCAACGGGGTCAGCTACGACAAGGTCTTCGAGACCGAGCACAAGACCTATCGCGACGCGCTCAAGAAGTTCCAGGCGGCCCTCGAGCGCGCGCAGGCCCTCGGGCCCGCAGGCGACGAGCTCAAGCGCATGTCCGACGGGAACGCGGGGCTCGTGAAGACGATCCTCGACGAGATCCGCCAGCTGAAGTTGAAGCGCCTCGCGGGCATGACGAAGGGCGAAGAGCTCCGCATGTGGCAGGGGTTCATCTCCTCGCCCCGACCGGGTCGACTCACCAAGACGGTGAGCCTGCTCTAGGAGCGCGCGCATGCCGGCTGAACCCAAGCTCCTGGTGCGGCTGAAGCTCGGGGGCGAGCAGGTCGTCCCCCTGCGAGGTCAGCCGATCGCGATCGGGCGAGGGGCCGGGCAGGACGTGCGCCTCACCGACCGCAAGATCTCCAGCGCGCACGCCCTGCTCGAGCCGACCCCGGGCGGTTATCGGATCCGCGACCTCGGCAGCACCAACGGGACCTACGTCAACGATCAGCTCGTCCACGGGGTTCGCCCCTTGCAGCTCGAGGACATGATCCAGTTCGGCGACACCCAGGTGCTCTATACGCTCCGCGAGCGGGGGACGGTCCAGTGGCCGCCCCCCACCCTCTCCTCCGACGAGGCGCTGCTGCGCGAGTTCGACGACCTCGAAGACCCGGGCTTGCGCACGCTGAAGTTCACGCTCAAGGACCTCGAGCAGGAGTTCGTCCAGCCCGACGAGGGCGCGGACCAGCTCCGCCAGCGCCTCGAGGCGCTGTTTCGCGTGACCACCGTGCTCAAGTCGGCGAGCTCGATCCCGCAGCTCCTGGAGAACACCCTCGAGCTCGTGTTCAGCGCGAGCAAGGCCGACCGCGGGGTGATCCTGCTCAAGGGCGTGCGCCCCGACTCGCCGCTGCGCCCGATCGCCTCGCGGGAGCGTTCGCGACAGTCGCGCTCGGCGGGCGAGGGCAGCAGCAAGGGCGGCACCACGGTCGTGCGCGCGATCGACCTCCAGCGCTTCAGCCGCGGTCTGCTCGACGAAGCGGTGCACAGCGGCGAGGCCGTGCTCTCGCGCGACACCCGCGCGGACGGCCGCTTCGCCTCGAACTTCTCGATTCACGCCAACGGGATCACCTCGGCGGTGGCGGTGCCGCTGCCCGGCCCCGAGGGCACCCTCGGTGTGCTCTACCTGGACAAGCGCGGATTCGAGAGCCCCCCCTTCCGCCAGGAGGACCTCCAGCTCTCGGCGATCGTGGCCCAGCAAGCGGGCGCGGCGGTGAGCGGGCTGAACATGCTCGAGGCCCTGCGGCACGCCAACGCAGAGCTCGAGACCGCGCGCGACGAGATCCTGCGCTGGAACCAGGAGCTCGAGCGCAAGGTTCAGGAGCGGACGAGCGAGGTCCAAGCGCAGGCCACCCAGATCGCCGAGCTCAACCGGGAGAAGGACGCGCTCATGGGCATGGTCGCCCACGACCTGCGCACGCCCCTGGCGGGGCTCCTCGGCTTCGCCGAGATCGCGCTGGAGGGGCTCGACTCCGGGGAAGACCCCAAGACCGTGCGCGAAGACCTGGACGTGATCAAGAGCACGGCCATGGAGATGAACGAACTGCTGAGCGACCTGCTCGACGTCTCGCGGATCGAGGCGGGCAAGGTGCAGTTCTCTCCCGAGCCCGTGAACCTGATCGAGTTCCTCGGCGAGAGCCGGCGTCGCTACGAGCTCCTCGCCGCGCGCAAGCAGATCGGCTTCAGCCTGGCGCTCCCCGACGAGCTGCCCCCCGTGTCCCTCGACCCCCTGCGGATCCGACAGGTGCTGAACAACCTGGTCAGCAACGCCTGCAAGTTCACCAACCCAGGCGGCACGGTCACCCTCCGCGCGCGGGTCACCGCGGCAGCGTTCGAGGTCTCCGTCAGCGACACCGGCCAGGGGATCGCCGCAGACGAGCTGGACCGCGTGTTCCAGCGCTACGAGCAGACGAGCGCCCAGCCGACCGCTGGCGAGAAGGGCAGCGGGCTCGGGCTCGCGATCGCCAAGCGCCTCGTGGAGATGCACGGCGGCCGGATCTGGGTCGAGAGCCAGCCCGGCGTCGGGACCCGGTTCACCTTCGCCCTCCCGCGCTAGCGCCCCCGCAAGCTCACCGGTGAGCTTCGCGGGCTAGGGCTGCTCGGGGAGCTCGCCCTCCTCGGGCGCGTCGCCGCTGGCGAGCTGCGCGGCGAGCTTCGCCTGGCGCTGGCTGAGCTCGGCGATCCGCGCGACGAGGCGGTTGATCTCGTCTTCGAGGGTCTTGTGCGCCTGGCGGTAGTCTCGCAGGCGCGCCCGGGTCACGTAGTGCCCCTCGCGAATCCGCGGGTAGGTGTCGCCCTCGAGGAACTCCTCGAGCTGGAAGGCGCGCCAGGCCGCGAACTGCGCGGTGGGCCCGATCACCGAGAGCATGTGCAGGTCGATCTCGTTGTTGACCAGCTGCTGATTCAGCCGCTCGCCCTGGGCGCAGATCAAGGAGTAGACCTCGGGGCCCGCGGTCGAACCGTAGGCGAGCTGGGTCAAGAAGCGGCGCGCAGGCTCGGCGTCTTCGAGCAAGAGCACCGCCAGCCGATCGCAGATCACCTTTTGGCGCATGCCGACCACGAGGTTCGTGCGCCGGATCAGCTGGTTGTTGACGGTGCGCGCGATCTCGAACCCGCGGCTGATCGTGTTCCCGATCCCAGGCAGCATGCCCAGCCCGCGGGTGATCAGCCCGCTCATGCTCGGCAGCTTGTCGAGGATCGACATCAGGCGGTGAAAGGAGAAGATCCGCAGGTTGCCGAAGAAGACGTGGCCGAGGAAGGTCGCCAAGTAGTAGCGGCGCGCGTCGGGGTCGAGCGCGTCCAGGACCCCGCGCTGCAGCACCACGAAGGGCGCGGCGTTGCCCACGACCTCCGCCCCCAGCCCGTCTGCGCGCAGGTAGAGCGGGATCTCGGCCTTGAGGTCGCAGGCGCCGAGCAGCTCGTCGCGCCAGCCGAGGAGCTCGGCGTAGGGGCCCCCGGGGACGACGCGGAAGTGATTGGCGTCGCTGAAGGCCCGCAGCGAACGGTCGAGCTGCGAGAGCAGCACGTCTCCGCCGGGGAAGCGGTCGATGATCTGGGTCGAGACCGAGACCAGCCAGCTGTCTTGCTCGCCCTCCTCGAAGTTGATCGGGTCGAGGTCCGGGTAGTGGCCTCCAGAAGAGCCCGCGACCGCGCCGTCGGGGAACAGCGCGTGCAGGCGGTTGCGCCGCAGGGTCTCGAGGGTCTCACGGCGGGCCTCGATCGCCGCCGAGACCCGCGCGAACTCGGCCTCGAGGTTCGCGCGGCGCTGCTCTGCGTCGCCGCCAAACGCACGCTTCAACTGGTCGAACACGCGCAGCCTCCGTCCAATGATCCTAACGGGAGTTCGACGCTTGGGTCGCCCTGGTCCTCCCTGAAGGCCCGCGGCAGGGTGTGCGTCTCCCCCCCAGCCAAGGATCCTGGCTAGGATACGCGGGAGGAGGGTGGTGCCATGCGCTGGACCGTCGTTGGAAGCTTGCTGAGCGCGCTCGCGCTCACGCTGTGCCCGGCCGAAGAGCTGAGCCGCGAGGAGCTGCAAGAGCTCAAGCAGACCCTCCGCCAGTCGCTGCTGAAGGGCAAGATGGACGAGGCGGTGGCTGCGGTCACCAAGATCGGGAGCGGAGACTCGAAGGCGAGCGCCCTGGTGCTCCTCGGCCTCGCCCACAACTCCCCGCCCCAGATCTACGAGGCCGCCCGCGCGGGGCTTGCGGGAATGAGCTCGGGGGAGGTCGACACCATGATCTCCCGTAAGTGCAAGCTCGGGCGGGCCGAGGAGCAGCTCTTGCTCGCCGACGCGCTCGAACAACGGGGCGGCTCCTTCGCCTCCCTCGCCTTGGGGACCCTCCTCGACAGCCCCGACCCGCGGGTCGTGCGGGGCGCGCTCGTGGCGATCGAGCGCGCCAAGCTCGCTGACGCCCGCGGCGCCCTCGAGACCTGGCTCCAGGGCGCGCCCCCGACCCACGCCGCGCGCCTCCTCGGCCTGCACGTGCTCCACGAGCTCAGCGGCGGCGAGGCAGGCGAGGCGGCTCCGGGGGCCACCTGCGCCGGCGCTCCGGTCCTCGGCGAGCAGATCGTGTTCGTCCTCGACACCTCCGCCGGCATGGCCAAGGACGACCGCCTCGCCAAGGCCAAGGCGACCTTGCTTGCAGCGATCCAAGCGCTCGCCCCGGAGCAGCGCTTTACGGTGCTCGCCTACTCCGGCCACACCCTCGAGGGCCTCGCCGAGCCCGAGCTCGAGCGCGGCGCCTACCCGCCCACCGTCGGCGGCGTGACCTGGCTGCGCTCCCTCGGTGAGCGCGTCGAGTTCGCCAAGCCCTTGTGGCTGGAGAAGGCGCAGGCCTTCGTCGACGGGCTGCAGCCCGCCGAGGAGGACGCCTTCGTGCTGCGCGCGCTCGAGGCCGCGGTCAGCGTGCCCCTCGCCGAAGCGGTCGTGCTGATCTCGGGCGGCGACTTCAGCGACGTCGACCACGCCCGCTCCGAGCGCCACAGCCCCGAGTCACTCCTGGCCGGGGTGCGCGCCGCCAACCGCTACCGCCGGGTGGTGATCAACGTGCGCAGCTTCTCCGGCGCCTCCCCGGCGCTCGCAGAGCTCGCCGCCCAGAGCGGCGGCACCTACGTCGAGCTGGAGTAAGAGGAGGGCGAGCCACCCCGCTCCCGAACCAAGCAACACGGCGGGGCTGCAAGCCCCGCCGTCTGTCGGTCGTCTTCCTCTACCGGCTGGCCTTGGCGCCCCCGGCGGGCGGTCGCCTACTCGTCGGAGTCCAGCGGATCCTCGAGGGCGCCGCCCTCCTCGTTGTTGATCAGGCGCTCGGTCTCGCGGTCCTCCTGAGCCTCGTCGATCTCCTGCTCACGATCGAGGTCGCGATCGCCCTGGGCTTCGTCGCGCTCGGCGGCCTTCTCGGCCTCTTCCTCGAGGCGGTCTTCCTCGCGCTCGAGCTCACGGTCGGGGTCCACGTCGGCGGCGTCGAACCCACGCTCGCCGCGCTCTTCACGGCCCATTTCGCGCTCTTCGATCCGGTCGGCGGTGCGCTCGTCGCGACGCACGCTGTCTTCGTCGGTCTCGAGCCGCTCGGAGCCCGAACGCGGGTCGCGCTCTTCGCGGTATTGCTGCCGGCGCTCGTTCCACCCGTCTTGCGCGATCCGGTAGATCTCGCGGTCGAGGTTCCCGTGGCGGATCCGATAGTCCTTGTAGGCCGTGAGCACCGGCTGATCGCCGCGCAGGTCGCGGGTCCGACGCAGGTCGGCCGCGAAGCGGGCGCTGCGATTGAGGCGGGCCACCGCCTGCACCCGTTGGTCGCCCTTGCGGTCGTTGAGGCGATCGAGGTTGGCGTGCACCACGGCCTGGCCTTGGTGCCCCATGCGGAACTGACGCGCGACCTCGTCGTCGCCGGTCGGGTCTGCGGTCCGGCGCGCGGCGACGTCCCTCAGGATTCGCTCGTGGCGGTCTCCGTCTTCGTCCGCGGCCCGTTGGAGGACCGCGTGCCGCGCGGCCCCAAGGCGCTTGCCCGGCTCGTCTTCGGCGTAGCTCGCGCCTGTCGCCATCAACCCGCCGAGGCAGGTGAGCGCGAGCGTCCAAAGCGAGGTCCAAGTGCGCGAAGTCATGGGCGTAGGATGACAGTTAACGAATGGCAGACCATTCGACGTGCCCACGCTAAGTCCTTTTAGCGCGTTGAACGACTGGGGTTGGGTGGTCGTAACCCTCAAGCCAAACCGCCTTTCCCGCCCAGTCTCCGGCCATCTCCGTCCGCGGAGTGCCCGATTTCCGTCAGCAGCGCGGGGGGGGTCATTGGTTGCCCCCCTCGAGCTCGTCGAGGTATTGCTTCGCGACCTTTCGCATCTCCCGGTCGTGCTGCGGGGTCAGCTCGAGGAACACCCGGAACAGGCGCTTGGCCTCGTCCAGGTTCCCCAGGTCGTACTCGACGAGGGCCTTGTTGTAGACGGCCTGCGTGTGCGTCGGCTCCAGGTCGAGCACGCGCTCGTAGGCGTCGCGCGCGAGCTCGAGCGCGTCCTGGGTCAGGTAGGCGTTCCCCAGGTTCTGCCAGGCAGGAACGAAGTTGGGGTTGATCACCAGGCACTTGCGGTACTGCGTGACCTCGTAGCCGTAGCGCCCCTGATAGAAGTAGCAGAGCCCGAGCTTGAAGTGCGCGCGAAAGAACTCGGGGTCGACGCTCAGCGCCTGCTTGAACTCACGCTCGGCCGCGTCGTAGTCGTTGCGCTTCATGCTCGCGACGCCGCTGAGGTAGATCTCGCGGGCGAGCTGGGTGCGCGCCCCAGGCTGCTCGTCGACGCGAGCCTCGACGGCCCCCGTGCTCGTGTCCTCGGTCTCGTCCACCGCCTGGTTGGCGAGGGGCGTTGGCGTCTGCGGCTGATAGACCGGCTGCTCGGTCTTCGTCTGGGGCCCCGCGCAGGCCACCAGAACCAGGATCACCGATAGGCTTCGCACCGTGCGCATACCGTCTCCAATCATCCAGGCTAGCCACCCGACCTCGTCTCTGCCAGCGCGCCGAGCAGTTTTGGGCGAGCGCCCCAGCCTGGGGGCGTAAGGCAGGAGTCTACCGCGTCGTGCGCTGCACTGCGTTGAACTTCCCTGGCCGACCTGGACGAAGCCCTCCCCTCGCGCACCGGGCAGGCGAGGAAGCCCCGCGGGCCACCGCGCTCAGTGCGCCCGGGTGGCTCGGTCGGGGCCCGCGGCGACCGCCTCGAGCATGATCAGCGCCCTCTGGGCGTCGGAGTTGCTCGGCGAGAGCGCCAGCAAGCGGCGGAAGCACCCCTGAGCCTGCGTGATCTCGTCCTGGGCCGTGTAGGCCGACCCCAGGTGGTAGAGCGCGTTCTTGTGGTGCGGGTTGAGCGCCAAGCACTTGCGGTATTCGAGGATCTCGAGGTCGTAGTTCCCAAGGAAGTAGTGGCAGCGCGCGATCCGGTAGTGAGCGCGGTGCTGGTTCGGATACTCGCGCAGCGAGCTCGTGAAGGCAGCGAGGGCCTTGCCGAAGTTGCGCTCGGCCATGTGGGTCAGCCCGCGCTGGTAACTCGCCTCGGCCCGCTCGACGGCGAGGAGCTCCGGCGCGACGGGCAGCGCGCCGCCCGAGTGCAGCACGCACCCGGTCAACGCCAACGAACACACCACGATCCAAGACACCCGGGACATGGCGCTCACGCTACCCCGCCGATCGGACAGGTTCAACACGCTCATCGTGGCGCTCCTGGGGCGCGACCCTCACCCAGGGCCAGCTCCGCCGCGAGGGCCTCGAGCTCCTGAGCGCGCGCGCGATAACTCTCCGCCCGGCCGCGGAAGCTGCTGACGACGTCGTCCGCCCGCCCCAAGGCCTCCCGCGTGCGCTCGATCAACACGGGGAGCCGCTCGTCGGCGATTCCGCGCTTGGCCAAGCGATCGAGGCGCTGCAGGCGCTGACTGAGCCGGGAGTGCTCGGGCAAGAGCTTGCGCTCCTCGCGCTGAGCCTCGTCGCTGAGCTCGCGGTAGAACACGCTCAGGTGCCGCAGCTGGGTCGCGGTGCGTCCGGCGCTCTCCTGCGCCAAGCTGGGGAGCGGCGGGATCGCGCGCTTGACCCACTTCGACTGCTCGAGGTCCTCGAGCAAGGGCAGGTCTGCGAGCGCCTTCTGCACCATGGTGTCGGCCTGCTCCTTCCGCGGAGGCGTGAGGCTCAGCGCGCGCTCGGCCACTTCGAACAAGCGGTCGGTGTAAGCCCGGATCGCGCCGATCAAGCGCAGACGCCGGGCCTGCTCGAGGGCCCTCCCCTGGTCGAGCTCACGCTCGACCTTGGCCACCTCGTCCGCCAGCGTGCGCAGAGTCTGCCGGGCCTCCTCCAGCCGGCTCTGCCGAATCGCCCGCCACGCCCACGACGACTCGTCGAGCTCCCGGCGAATCTCGGAGACCCGCTGGGACTGCTTCGCCCGCTCTTGCCGGCGCTTGTCGAGCTTGCCCTCCAGGCTCTGCAGCTCTGCCTTGATCCGGCTCCAGCCCTCGAGCGCCTCCATGCGCGCCGCCTCGAGGTCACGCAGGCTGTCCGCCCGCGCCGGCAGCGCGATCAGCAAGAGCGTGAAGACGAAGCAGACCCGGCTCACTCTTCCTCCGGACGTTGGAGTTCGTACTTCTTCATCTTGTACTGCAAGCTGCTCCGCTTCAAATGGAGCGCTTTAGCTGCCTTCGTCTGGTTCCACTGCGCCTCGACCAGCGCCTTGCGAATGATCTCGCGCTCGATCCGCTCGATCTGGTCGCTGAGCCCGCTGGCCTCCATGTACTCGCGCTGCGCGGCCGGCGCGCCCTCGCCGCCCTGGATCTCGGCCGGCAAGTCCTTGCCCGAGATCCGCCGGTGCCCCGAGGCGCCAGCGTCAGCGAGCACGAGCGCGCGCTCGAGGACGTTCTCCAGCTCGCGCACGTTCCCCGGCCACTCGTAGATCTGGAACAGGTTCATCGCGTCGTCGGCGACCGTGCCCTGCAAGCCAGTGTTCGCCGCGTGACGGCGCAGCAGGGCCTCGACCAGGAGCGGTATGTCTTCGCGCCGCTCACGGAGCGGGGGCATCTCGACCGTGATCACGTTGATCCGATAGAACAGGTCTTCGCGAAAGCGTCCGTCTGCGATCAGCTCCTTGACGTTGCGGTTGGTGGCGCACACCACCCGCACGTCGACCTTGATCAGGCGGTTGCCGCCGACCCGCTCCATCTCCTTCTCCTGGAGGAAGCGCAGCAGCTTGACCTGCGTGGCGAGCGGGATCTCGCCGACCTCGTCGAGGAACAGCGTGCCCTCGTGGGCGAGCTCGAACTTGCCCTTCTTGCTCTGCACCGCGCCGGTGAACGCCCCGCGCTCGTGCCCGAAGAGCTCGCTCTCGAGCAAGCCCTCGGCGAGGGCCGCGCAGTTGACCGTAATGAACGGCCCGTCGGCGCGAGGCGAGCGCCGGTGCAGCTCGCGCGCGACCAGCTCCTTCCCCGTGCCGCTCTCCCCGAGCACGAGGACTGGGGTCGTGGTCTCCGAGACCTTGGCGATCAGCTCGAACACGCGCTGCATGCTCGGCGAGCCCCCGATCAGGCTGCCGAAGCGCTGGTTGATCTCGTCGCGCAGGAGCTGATTGGTGCGGGTCATGCTGAGGCGCTCGAGGGCCTTCTTGACCTTGGCCTCGATCGCCGAGAGCGGAAACGGCTTCTGCGCGAAGTCCAGCGCGCCGAGGCTCATGGCCTCGACCGCGCTCTCCACCGACCCGTGGGCGGTCATGACGATCACCCCCACCCCGGAGCCCTCGTCGCGCAAACTCCGCAGCAGCGCCATGCCGTCGAGGCCCGGCATGCGCAGGTCGGTCACGAGCAGGTCGTAGTCGCCAGCGGCCAGCGCCTGCCGGGCCTCCAAGCCGTCGGTCACTCCCGTCGCCTCGTGATCGAGCCCGAGG
Organism: Planctomycetota bacterium; assembly: GCA_020425635.1. Lineage (GTDB taxonomy): Bacteria > Planctomycetota > J058 > J058 > J058 > JAGQRJ01. The sequence continues at coordinate 19,893 of JAGQRJ010000336.1, forward strand.
AGCATCTCGACGATCATGTCGCGCATGCCCTGGTGGTCGTCTGCGATCAGGATTTTGGCCATGTGGTCTCCCTGGTGTCGCGCTCGCCGGTCTTGACGGTCGCCCCGGTGAGCGGCAAGCGGATCACGAACTCCGCCCCGCCGCCCGGGGCCTCGCGCACGCCGATCTTGCCCCCGTGGGCGCCGAGCGTCTTGTGTACGATCGCGAGCCCGAGCCCGGTGCCGGCGGCTCGGGTCGTGAACAGCGGGTCGAAGATCCGCTCGCGGTCTTCGGCGGGGATCCCCGGGCCCGTGTCCCGGATCCGCACCGTGACGGTCTCGCGCGCCACCCGAACCGCAATCGAGAGCTCGCCTCCCTCGCCCATGGCCTCGAGCGCGTTCTGGGCCACGTTGGTGAACGCCGAGCGGATCAGCGCGCGATCGAGGGAGAGCTGCGGGAGCCCCCCGTCGATGTCGAAGGCCACGCGAAACCGGCCCGGGGCGTCGAGCCCGCCCTCGCCCACGGCCTGCAGCGCGGCGTCCACGCTCTCGTGGAGGATCGGGCGCAGGTCGTTGAGCTCCCGGCGAATGCTGTTGTCGCGGGCGAAGGAGAGGAACTGCTCGAGGAAGGTGTTCAGCGCGGAGACCTCCCCGCGCAGGCGCCCCGCGAGCCGCGCGGCGTCTTGCCCCTCGCGGCGCTCGATCAGCTCCGCGAACCCGCTGATCGCGCCCAGCGGGTTGCGGATCTCGTGGGCCAGCCCGGCCCCCAGGTTCCCGATCGCGGCCAGGCGCTCGTTGCGCGACACCGCGCGGCGCAGCTGCTCGACCTCGGTCCGGTCGTCGACGAGCGCCGCGGCGCCGAGCAAGCTCCCGTCTTCGCCGTAGAGGGGCGCGCAGCTCAGCTCGACCGGCCGTTGCTCCTGGTCCTCCTCGCCTGGGATCCCGATCAGGACCTTGTCGCTGCGCGAGCCCTCGAGGGCGCGCCGCAAGGCCAAGGCGACCTGGTGCTGCGCGCCGAGGACCTCGCCCACGGGCTGCCCGGACTCCCCCTCGCAGCCCAGGATTCGGCGGGCCGCGGGGTTGAGCACCGTCAGCTGTTCGCTGGTGTCGACCGCGACCACGCCGGTGGGGACGCCGGCGACGAAGTAGTTCGAGTAGCCCTGGAGGTAGACCGCGCGCTCCTGGGCCCGGGCGTAGAGCTCGCGCAGCTCGCGGTCCTTCTCGCGCAGCCCGGTCACCATGTCGTTGTAGTTCTCGGTGAGCACGCCGATCTCGTCGGGCCAACGCACCTTCGCCGGCTCGGGGCCCCCCGCCGACTTCATGGCCCGGACCAGCCGGTAGATCGGGACGTGAACGCGGTGCCGCACGAGGAGCACGGCCGCGGCCAGGACCGTCAACGCCGCGAAGGCCGCGAGCACCAGGAAGCGCGCCACGACCTCGCGCACCGCCTCCTGGAACTCCGCCGGGAGCTCGACCCCCACCAGGGCCAGCACGGTGCCGTCCGAGCCGAGGATCGGAGCGTAGCCGCCCTTCACCAGGCGCTCGTCGCCCTCGGCGTGGGGGTAGCGGTAGAGGCTGCTCGTGGTCGGGCGGAGCTCCTCCGCCGCCAGCGAGTATGCACCCTCGTCGGCCAGCAGCCGCCCTCGAGGGTCGGCCGAGTCGCTGCTCGAGGCCAAGATCGTGGGCGCCCCGCCGTCGGGGTTGGGGGCGAAGACCACGATCTCGCTGACCCGGGTCTTGGCCTGGAACGCGACGAGCTCGCGGCGCAGCGCCTCTCGAGCGAGGCGCTGCGCGCGGGGCAGACCGCCGGTGGCCTGGGGAATGTAGGGCGAGCCCTCGAGCCGCGCCGCGGTCAAGAGCGCGGTGTCCTCGAGCCGGCGCGCGAGCTCACCCTCGAGGGCCTCGCGCGCCGTGTCACGGATCAAGAGCCCCGCCACCGTGAACACCGCCACGGTCACCGCCGAGAGCGTGATCGCGAAGGTGTAGAGGAGCTTGGTGCCGAAGGCCCGGCGCCTGCTCAGCCGCCGCGCCCGACGATTCGGCCGGTCCTCGGGGCTTACCTCGACGCTGAGTTCCTCGGCGACGTCCACGGGCGGCAGAGTAGCAACTTGTTGTCCAATCCCGTGCGCCCGGGCGCTTCGCCCGCCCGGGCCCGGGCCAGGCCCCGCGCACGCTGGATCGCAGCGGGGGGGACGCTCGCGGCCTGCTCGGGGCGGAATCGGCCAAACAGGGCTGGCGGAATGTCGGCTGTAAACGCTAAAATCTGACCTCTCGTAGGCGACCTAACTCCTTATCGGACAAATTACGCCGACGATCACCCCCCAGAAAGGGCGGCCCCGTGAGCAAGCTGCGTAACGTCAACGAGCTACGCTGGAGGAGCCGCGGTCCGCGGCTGCCCGACACCGTCCTCGACGCGGTCACCCTCAAGATCCAAGCCTCCCTGCCGCCCACCTACCGCGAGTACCTGGCGCAAATGGACGGGGGCCGCCTCGCCAACGCGACCTTCACCTGCGAAGGCCGCGAGTGGATCATGGAGGGGATCTACCCCGTGGCCGAAGCCACCGACCGTGGCGCGAAGCTGCAGAAGGCGGGCAAGCTCCCCGAGGGGATCATTCCGATCGCGTTCTTGCCGGACATCAACGCGGCCGAGCGCAAGGGACCCCCCGTGGTCTTCATGGACGTGGCGGGCACCGGCCAGGTCTACATTCGCACGAACACGCGCGCGCGCTGGGGCGAAGAAGACTCGGTGTTCGTGATCGCCAAGTCGTTCGGAGCCTTCCTCGACGGGTTGGGGCACCCGGGCGGCGAGTTGAAGCCGCAACGCGCCAAGGCGGCGAAGAAGAAGACCGCGGCCAAGAAGAAGACCGCCAAGAAGAAGCCGGCCGCCAAGAAGAAGGCCACCAAGAAGAAGAGCGGCAAGAAGCGCTGAGCGACGACTCGACCGAGGGCGCGCCGCGCCGAGGAGACCCGATGCCCAATCGACTTGCCCTGGGCGCTTGCGTGGCGCTCCTGCTCCTCTTCGCGCCGCTCGCGCAGCGGGCTCAGGCGGACCGCGCCAAGAAGACGCGCTGCGCGAACAACCTGCGCCAGCTGGCGCTGGGGGCGCTGCAGTACGCCGACGACAAGCGTTTCTTCCCCCACGTGGCGGGCATGCGCGACCTCGACGGGGACGTCACCTCGAGCGACTCGCCGAGGTCCCTGCGCGTCCTGATCGCCTTTGGCTACCTCGACGCCCCCGAGGTCTTCGTGTGCCCCGAGTCCTACGACGGGAGTCCGGAGCGCGAGCAACCCGAGAACGCGAGGGCCTGGTTCTGGGGCGGAAACACCCTGCAAGACCTGAACACGTCCCCGCTGCTGCAGAGAGGTGACCCGCCGCTGAACGCGACCACCGAGCTGAGCTACGGCTGGACGCGCAGAGCCATGAACTCGAACGTCCGCTCCAACGCGCTGCTGTTGGCCGACCGCGCGGTCAACGAGCAGGGCGCCGAGAACACGCCGCTGGCGGGCAACCATAGCGACGGCTGGAACGTCGTCCACGCGGACGCCTCGGCGCAGTTCTTACCGGTCGGCATGGACCCCTTTCCTGGGGCCTGGCTCACCGCCACCGAGAAGACCGCGACCCAGGACGCTGGCTTCCTCCCGCTCAAGCCCCAGGCCACCGCCGAGGCCTTCGCCAAGCCCTACGTCAAGCCCGGCAAACGACCCGGCAAGCTCGAAGTGCCCAAGCCGAGCGTCGCGCCAGGGAAGTAGACCCGTCCGCGCGCTCGCCCGCAGCCCGGTGAGGCTTCAGCACACGTCGGCGTAGAGCGCGCTGAGCTCGCGCGCATAGCGCGCGAAGGAGAAGCGCTCGACCGCGTCCTCGCGCGCCGCGCGCCCCATGGCGCGGGCGCGCTCGCGGTCGGAGGCCAGCTGGCGGAAGGCGTCGACCATGCTCTCGACGGTCTCCTCGATCAGGAGCCCCGTCTCGCCGTCCTTGATCAGCTCGGGGAGCATGCCGCGGCGCGAGGTGATCGCGGGCAGGCCCATGGCCAGGGCCTCGCGCACCGCGCGGCAGGTGCCGTCGGAGCCCGGCACGAGGAACAGCTTGGCGTCGAAGCTCGCGAGGGTGCCCACGTAGTCTTCGCCGGAGACGTAGCCCGCGAAGTGCACCCGGTCGGCGAGGCCGAGCTCCTGCACGGGCCCGCGGGCGACGGTCTCCTGGTTCGTCCCGCGGCCGACGACGACGACGTGCAGGTCGGGGAGCGACTCGCGCGCGGCCTGCACGGCCTCGAGCAGCAGCTCGAAGCGGCGGTGGGTCTGCATGCGGGCCACGATCCCCACGCAGAAGGCGTCCGGCGGGACCCCGAGGGCGTCGCGGCGCGAGGGCACCCCCCGCGCGGGGTCGAAGCGCTCGACGTCGATCGGCGGCGGCAAGGCCACGACCCGGGCGGGGTCGAGGGCGTAGTCGGCTGCCCGGGTCCGCAGCGCGTCGGCCACCTGCGCGCTCAAGCACACCAGGCGTGCGGTCATGCCGCCGAGGGTCTTGCGCGTGCGCCGCGTGGGCTCCGGCGGCTCGCCGTCGTAGAGGCTCCGCACCAGCGGAATCCGCCCCCCCGCCTTGCGGATCGCGTAGCCCGCGAGGAGGTGGTCGTTGGGCAGGTGGCAGTGCACGACGTCGGGCGGGGTCTCCCGCAGGTAGCTCGCCAGCCGGCGCACGTCGAACAGCGCCCGCAAGGGCGAGTAGTGCTTGCCGAGCTGGACGCCCGCCAGGGGCGGCTCGGGGAGCCCGCGCTCCTCGGCCAGGAGCTGCAGCCAGCGATCGCGGTACTTCGTGCGGCGCACGTCGCTCGAATAGAACGAGGCGTCGACGCCTTGTCCGCGCAGAGCCCGGGCGGTCTCCAGAGCCAGCTCCGCGGGCCCGGTGATCTTGTGGTTCGAGAACAGGTGCAGGACCTTCACCTAGCCCCAGTCACTCCCCGCCCGAAGGGCCTCACATGCCGACGAAGACGATCACCCCGTAGGGGGTCTCGGTGGGCTCGGAGACCTGCCCCGGCTTGAGCTTGAAGGCAGGGGCGAAGGACTTGTCGACCTTGCCCTGGAACAAGGGGTAGGGCTGGGACGGCAGGTCGCTGTAGGTCTTGACCAGCGCCTCGACGTCCGCGCCCTCGAGCCGCGCGTGGTCCCTCAGCCGCTTGGCGATCGCGAGGGCCTGCTCCTTGGTGCGATCGACGAAGGGCCAGGCGTTGTAGGCGCCCTTGTACTGCACGCAGAGGATCTGCACGCGCACGGCGGTCTGATCTTCCTGGTCGGCCCCCGGGCTCCGCGCCGGATCGGGCTCGCCTTCGGCCTCCGGCGGGGTGGGGTTGCCCGGCTGCCAGGCCTTGGCCTCGTCGCCGACGCGCTCGATCGTGACCTTCTGCATGACGACCGGCTGGACCGGCTTGTCGCCCGCGCCCGTCTGGACCTTGCCGATCTTGTTCAACACGTCGAGGCCCTCGACCACCCGGCCGAACACCGAGTGCCGGTCGTTGAGGTGCGGGGTGTCGCCCAGGGTTATGAAGAACTGGCTGCCGTTGGTGTGCGGGCCCGCGTTGGCCATGGAGAGCACGCCCGCGTCCTTGTGGCGCAGCGACTTGTCGAACTCGTCCGGGAAGCTGTAGCCCGGGCCGCCGGTGCCGTTGCCCTTGGGGTCGCCGCCTTGGATCATGAACCCGTCGATGATCCGGTGGAAGGTCAGCCCGTCGTAGAACGGCCGCTTGACCTTGTTGCCTTCGGCGTCGCTGAACTCGATCGTGCCCTCGGCGAGGCCGACGAAGTTCCCCACGGTGTTGGGCACGAGGTCGTGGTGCAGCTTGGCCACCATCACGCCGAGGTTGGTCTCGATCCGGGCGTAGATCCCCGGTTCGCGGTCTTGGGCCCACGCGGAGAGGACGCAGGCGGCGAGCAAGCTCAGGATACGAATCGACTTCACAGGCTCCTCCAGGGCACGCACGCACGATACGCGAAGGCCGAGATTGCGCCAGCGCACCCCTCCGAGACGGGGGACCCCCCGCAGGTGTTCACCCCTGCTCGGCGCGCGCCCGCCCTGACAGCCCGAGGTCGGGCCGCAACGCCTCCTGGATCGCTCGACGCACGGCGACCTCCCCGGCCAGGCGCGCCGCGAACAGGGCTGGCGCAGCGCGCTCGCGGAAGGGTCGGGCCAGCCCGAGGATCTCGAGGGGCTTGAGCGGACTCAGCGACGCCAGCGCCTGGGCGACCCCCCCCGCTCCCAGGAAGCCGCAGTCCGCGAGCACGGCCACCCACCCGGACTCGCGCCGCGCCCACTCCAGGCACGCCCCAGCTTTGCTCAAGCGCAGCAAGAGCGCCTCCATGCCTGGGGCGCCTGGGCTGTAGCCGGGGGTCGGGATCTCGACCTCGGGCTGCCACCCCTCGCGGGTGTTGGCGGCGGCGGTCTGTGCCGCGGCGACGATTTGCCAGGCGGCCGGGTTCTGCCGCAGCGCGACCGTCTCTTGCACGCTGGGGGTCATGCGCTCGACGATCACGTCCTCGACCGCCTGCTGCCGCGCCGGGCCCGGGTCCGCGACCCAGGCCTCGCACGCGTCGAGGACGCGCAGCAGCGCGGAGCGGCGCGCGCGATCGGCGGGCGCCGCGGCGCGCAGCGCCGCGCAGAG
>JAGQRJ010000337.1 GCA_020425635.1 Planctomycetota bacterium
ACCGACGACTTCGAGCAGCGCACCAACGTGGTCTTCGTGCTGCGGATCCGGATCCTGACCTCGGCCGAGAAGGCGCGCCGCGCGCGCGCGATCCCGCTCACGCGCGGCGAGAAGGTCAAGCTCCAGGAAGAGTCGAGCGACGACGACGGAGACGAGGGCAAGTAGCCCGGCCCGCCGCGCCGCGCGCGCTCAGTTGACCGCGGCGGCGGTGCGCAGTCCGCGGACCCCGGCGTCGGCCTCGTCGAGGTCGATGTCCAGGCGGCGCAGGGTGCGGTAGAGCGCGTAGCGCGTGATCCCCAGGCGGCGCGCGGCCTCGGCCTTGTTGCCGGCGGTCTCGGCCAGGATCTGCTGCACGTAGTTGCGCTCGCGGGAGCTGAGGCGCTCGCGCAGCTGATCGTAGCTCAGCTCGGTGTCGACCGCGTCGCCGCGCCTCACCGTCGCGCGCCGCGGGAGCGTCCGCGCGTCGAGCACGCCGCCGCTGGAGAACAGCGCCGCGACGCGGATCGCGTTCTGCAGCTCGCGGACGTTGCCTGGCCAGCTGTGCTGGAGCAGGGCCTCGACGGCCTCCTCGCTGAGCACCAGCGGTTGCGCGTTGCGCTCCCGCGCCAGGTCATGCAGGATCCGCGTGGCGAGCAGCGGCACGTCTTCGATCCGCTCGCGGAGCGGCGGGACCTCGACCTCGAGCACCGCCAGGCGAAACAGGAGGTCGTCGCGGAAGCTGCCCTCGGCGACGAGCTGGTGCAGGTCCTTGTGGGTCGCGGCGACCACGCGCACGTCGACGCGGCGCGCCTTGTCTTCGCCCACCCGGCGCAGCTCGCCGTCTTGCAGCACGCGCAGCAGCTTCGCCTGCATGGCGAGCGACATGTCGCCGACCTCGTCGAGGAACAGGGTCCCCCCGTGGGCGCGCTCGAACAGCCCAGCGCGCGCCCCGGTCGCCCCGGTGAACGAGCCCGCGCCGTGGCCGAAGAGCTCGTCGGAGAGCATGCTCTGGGCGAGGGCCGCGCAGTTCTCCGAGATGAAGGGCGCGTGGCGGCGCGGAGAGCGCAGGTGGATCGCCCGGGCGAGGAGCTCCTTGCCCGTCCCGGTCTCCCCGTGCAGGAGCACCGGGAGGTTGCTCTCGGCGACGCGGCTGACCCGCGCGGACAGGTCGCGCATGCTGGGTGAGTTGCCGACCAGACGTTCTTCGTGATTCCAGGGCGAGCGCATGGGTTTGACTCCTTGCGCCAGGTCAATGCGAAGCCCATGCCCGCTGCCTGTGTGCTGAAGCAGAACGACTTAGACAAGTGCTTGGGGCGAAGGCCTTTTCGCCTTCATTTCATGCTGTTCAGGTGCACCCCAAGCGCGAGAAGCGTCTCCTGCAGTCGGGTCATCACAGGCTCAGAGTGGGCAGGTCTTGCCCGACTCCTGCCATTTGCGTGTTACCTGGGTGACGAGCTCAGCCGCCGCCGCTGCGCGAGGCGTGCTCGGCGGCGAGCCGCCGGAACAGGGCGAGCAGGTCGTCCTGCATCTCTTGCGGGGTCTGGTAGCGGTCGTCGGGCGACTTCGCCATCGCGCGCTGAATGATCTCGTCGAGCTCCTGCGGCACCTGAGGGTTCAGGGAGTAGAGCGACGGCGGGGGGCTCTGGAGGATCTTCTTGATGAACGAGCGCGTCGTCTTCTCGGAGAAGGGCCGCTGCCCCGAGAGCATGTGGTAGATCGTGGCCCCCAGGGAGTAAATGTCCGAGCGCTGGTCGGCGTTGAGCGCGTTGTCGAGCTGCTCGGGGGGCATGTAGGCCAGGGTCCCCATGCCCTCGCCCTGTTCGGTCAAGCCCCCGCCGTCTTCGTCGGTGAAGCACTTGGCGAGGCCGAAGTCGACGAGCTTGGCCACCGCGCCGTGCTGCGGATGCTGCAGGACCATCACGTTCTCGGGCTTGATGTCCCGGTGCACGATCCCCTGCTCGTAGGCGTGCTGCAGCCCGCTGGCGAGCTGGATCGCCAGGCGCAGCACGTAGCCGACGTCGAGGCGCCCGTAGGCCTTGATCAGCTCGGAGACCTCCTTGCCGGGAATGAACTCCATGGCCAGGTAGTACGAGCCGCGGCTCTCGCCCGCCGAGTAGATCTTGAGCACGTTGGGGTGGTTCAAGCTCTGGCCGGTCTCGGCCTCGCGCAAGAAGCGCTGAATGTCCTTGGGGTTCCGCACGAGCTGCGCGTTGACGACCTTCAACGCGACGACCCGGTTTTGGGCCAGGTCGATCGCCTGGAACACCTCGCCGAAGGCGCCCTGCCCCAGCTTGCGCTGCAGGCGGAAGCCCTCGAAGCGGTCGGCGTCGGGCAGCGCCGCCGCTTGGGACGCGGAGTCGGCCGGGGAAGGCGCCGCGGGGGCGGCAGCCGGGTTGCGGTGCACCCCCGAGTTGTTGACCGGCGGGGCGGCGTCGT
>JAGQRJ010000338.1 GCA_020425635.1 Planctomycetota bacterium
CTTCGCCCTGCCCCTCGTCGGAGCCTTCGCCCTGCCCCTCGTCGGAGCCTTCGCCCTGCCCCTCGTCGGAGCCTTCGCCCTGCCCCTCGTCGGTCGCGTCCCCTTCGTCAGGGCCGGCGGTCTCGTCGGGGCCGGCGGCCTCGTCGGGCGCGGCGCCCTCGGCTTCGCCGGCCTGCTCTTCGCGGACGAAGCCCTTGCGCAGGGCCTCGAGGATCAGGGCCTCCTCCTCGGGGTCCACGCCGGTTGGCCAGGTGGGGCTCACGGGGTGGTCGAGGACCTCGACGCCCGGGACGGGCGAGCCCAGGGTCAGCGGGTGAACGGTCGACTCGCCCGCCTCGTTGACGCCGCCGTCGGCCCACTCCACGTAGAGCGGCGCAACCGCCACGGTGAAGGGGTATCGGCGCGGCTGGGTGTAGACCTCTTCGAGGGCCGCGACCTTGCTCAGGTCGGTGACGAGCTCGCCGTCTTCGTCGAGGTCGATATGACCCTTCAGCTCGCGCGAGCCGCAGGCGCAGAGCGCGAGCAGCACCAACCCTGCGCAGAGCGCGCCCGGCCTCTTGCTCGTCAGCATGCCTACCCCAGCCCCCATGTCACCCGTCCAGTCCGCCGCGGATTATCCCCGCTGTCGCGGAATTATCGCCCCTCGCCCGACACGTCCCAGACACACCGGAACCCGAGGTCCACCGCCGCCTCGCCTGGCTGCGCGCGCCCTCGGAACGCGCAACGGAACGCGTTGGCGTAGTGATCGGTGAACGCGCCCCCGCGGACCGCGCGGAAGCGCGAGCCGAAGTCGCGGTCGGCCCCCTGGCGCTGCGGGTCGTAGGCGCGGTAGGCGCTCGCCGTCCACTCCGAGACGCTGCCCGCCATGTCGAGGGCGCCGCAAGGGCTGGCGCCCTGAGGCTTCGACCCGGCCGAGGGCAGGTCCCGGAGCCGCCAGTTGGCGCCGTAGTCCGCGCTCGCCACCACCCGGTCGTAGGAGAACTCGTCGCCCCACGGGAACTCGCTCCGGCCGGCGCCGGGGGTCGCCGAGGCGATCGCCTCCCACTCGGCCTCGCTGGGCAGGCGCTTGCCCGCCCAGCGGGCGTAGGCGTAAGCGGCGTACCACGACACGAAGACGACCGGGCGGTCGAGGTAGGTGTCGAGGTCGGCGAAGTGCACGCGCTCGCCGCCGTCGGGCAGCGCCTCACGCTCGATCATGTACTCGGGGGCGTAGCCGCCCAGGGGCGCGTCGGGGTGGTCGAAGATCGTGCGCGGGTGGCGCCCAGCCAGCGGGCCCGGGCCCTCGGCGTTGCGCGGGGTCCCGTCGAGGCTCGCCGAGCGGAGGAACTCGCGGAACTCGCGCACGGTGACCTCGCGGCGGTCGACGCCCAGGGCGCCGATCGTCACCGTGTGCACGGGCCCTTCGCGCGGCGAGTCGCTGCGCTCCGACCCGACCTCGTAGCTCCCCGCGGGGAACGCGACGCCGTCTTCTCCCAGGCGGAGGCCGGCGAGGTAGGGGAGCAGGCGCTCGCGCTCGGCCGCGCCTTGCTGCTGGGGCGTCGGCTGCCCGGGCTCGAGCTCGACGTCGTATTCGAGGTTCTCGGCCACGGCGAGCAGCGCGCGGTCTGCGCGTTGGAAGTCACGGACCTCCCACGCCAGCTTGCGCAGCGCGGCGAGCTGCTCGCGCCATTGGCGGCCCAGGCTCTGGCGGATCCCGGCGCGCTGCTCGTCGAGCTTGCTCTCGAGCTCGAGGCGCCGACGCTCGACGTCTTCGTCGCTGTCGCGGTAGAGCTCGCGCATTTCGCTCAGCTGGCGGTCGAGGGCGCCGAGGGCGGTGCGGTACTTGCCCTCCTTGGCCAGCTCCTGCAGTTGCTTGTCGACGTTGGCCAGGCGACCGTCGATCAGGGACTTGCGCTGGCTGCGCAGCGAGCTGCGCAGCCGCTGGGCCAGCCGCTGGTAGCCGGTCGCGTCGGGGTCGGTGCTCAGGGTCTGGACCTCCTCGAGCTGGGTCAGCACGTCGCGCACGAAGGCGACGCTGCGGTCGGCGTCTTCGAGGGCGCCCGACGACTCGAGCTCGTGGACCAGGCGCTCCTCCGGGTGGGGCACCTGCGGCAAGCCCAGGCCCTTGGCCAGCTCGACCGAGGCGCTGCGGCAGGCGTCGCGGGTGCGGACCACGCTGGGCTTCGCGCTGAAGGCGTCCTCCTGCTGCTGCAGCTTTTGGCGGCGCTGGTCGGCGCTGGTGTAGGCCCGGACTCCGAGCGGCTCGGTCGGGGGCGACCAGCGCTCGAGGAAGTCGACGACCTGCAGTCGGGCGCTGACGTAGTAGCGCATTTTGGTGTAGCGCTGGTCGAGGTCGTCGCTGAGCAGGTTCCACATCAGGGTCGCCACCCCGTTGAGCCCGGCCCTGAGCTCCTGGATCGCTCTCCCCGCTTCGGGGACCCGCGGGCTGTCGCCGAAGTTGCTCACGCTGACCTCCGCCAGCGCGCTGCGGTAGCCGAGGGCCGCCTCGTTCAGCGGGCTCAGCGTGTAGTCACGCGGCTGCAGCGGGGGGACGTGCCCGGGCCCGGCCTTGGCCTGCTCGACCTGGCGCTGGAAGCCCTCGAGCGCTCCGCGCAAGCTCGCGAGCTCCTGGAGGAAGAGCGCGCGCGGCTTGCCCTGGGCGGCGCTCCAGGCGCGCTCGACCGCCTCGTCGCGCGCCGCGCGCTTGTCGGCGATGTCCTTGGTCAGGCTCACCAGGCCCGCGGCGAACTTGCCCGCCTCCTGCTTGCCCGCGCTGGTGTCGGTTTGCTGCAGGGTCTCGCGCAGGTTCTTGAGCTCGGTCTGCGCCTGGCCGAACTGGCGCGCGCGCATCAGGTCGCCGATCTTGGTCTGGGTCTCGTCGTAGATCCGCTTGAGCTCGGCGCGGTTGTCTTCGAGGCGCTTCTGCGCGGCTTGCTCCTTCTCCAGCTCGAGGCTCGCCTGGCGGGCCTGCAGCACGAGGGCGGCCACCACGATCACCACCAGGGCGATCAAGGCCGCGATCGCGAGCGAGCGCTTGGCGGCGGCGCCGGTGTCCTCGAGCGGGGTCTCGATCCCCTTGCGCCTCTTGACCAGGCCGCCGCTGTCGACCCGCTGCAGGTCGTTGAGCACGTCCTGGACCGTCGCGTAACGCCGCGCGGGCTTCTTGGCGAGCATGTTCAGGATCAAGTTGCTGAACGACTCGCTGAGCTCCTCGACCACCTCGTTGGGCGGGACGGGCTTCTCCTTCAAGTGCTGCAGAATGATCGCCGGCTGGGTCTCGCCCTCGAAGGGCTTCTTGCCCGTCGCCATGTAGTAGGCGGTCGCGCCCAGCGAGTAGATGTCCGCCTGGGTCGTGACCTCGTAGTCTCCGGTGGTGCTGCACTGCTCGGGCGACATGTAGTGCGGGGTGCCGACGAGGAACCCGGCCTGGGTGACCTCGGTCGTCGAGTCCGCGCGCTTGGCCACACCGAAGTCGGCGATCTTCACGCGCTGGTGCGGCTGCGCGAGCAGGATGTTGTCGGGCTTGATGTCGCGGTGAATGATCTTCTGCTCGTGCGCCGCGGCGAGGGCCTGGAGCACCTCGCGCAGCACGCGCCGGACCTCGGCCTCGGGCATGCGCTCCTGGCGCCGCAGCAGGTCGCGGACGCTCTCGCCCTCGACGTATTCCATGACGATGTAGCTGATCGGCGCGCCGATCCGGTGCCCGAGGACCCGGATCACGCCGTCGTGGGTGACCTGGGTGGCGAGCTGCGCCTCGAGCTCGAAGCGCTTGACGTCTTCTTCGGAGACGTCGTCGGAGAGCACCTTGACCGCGACCACCGTCTCGGCCTCGAGGTCGCCGATCGGCTTCATGGTCTTGGCCGAGTAGACCGCGCCCATGCCGCCCTGGCCGAGCTTCTTGATCAGGCGGAAGTCCTCGCCGATCAGCCCCTGGATCTCCTTCAGGCGGTCGGTGCCCTCCTCGCGCAGGAAGCGGTCGAGGGCTTCGATCACCTCGTCGGCGCTCTGGAAGCGGTCGTCGGGCGACTTGGCCATCATGCGCAGCACGATCCGGGCCACCGTCGGGGAGAGGTCCGGGTTGTAGTCGCGCGGGCTGATCGGCTCCTGCTCGACGTGCTTCTGCATGATCTCGACGACCGACTTCCCGGTGAAGGGCCGCTTGCCGGTGATCATGGCGTAGAAGGTCGCGCCGAGGCTGTAGATGTCGCAGCGCTGGTCCGTGGGCTGGGCCTGGCACTGCTCGGGGGACATGTAGGCCGGGGTGCCCAGGATCTGCCCGGCGCGGGTCAGCTCCGCCTGCTCCGACTGCGCCGCGCGGGCGAGGCCGAAGTCGGCGATCTTGACCTGCCCCTTCCGCGTGAGCATGACGTTGTCGGGCTTGATGTCCCGGTGCACGATCCCGCCCTTGTGCGCCTGGGCGAGGCCCTTGCAGCAGTCCCGAATGATCTGGACCGCCTCCATTTGCTCGATGACCTTCTTCTCCTTCATCAAGGCGTCGAGGCCCTTGCCGTCGACGTATTCCATCTCGATGAAGTGGACGCCGTTCTCCTCGCCGACGTTGTAGACGCTGACCACGTTGGGGTGCTGGATCACCGCCGCGGCCTGGGCCTCGCGCTCGAAGCGCGCGATCAACTGCCGGTTGCTGGAGAGGTGCGCGGGGATCACCTTGATCACGCTCTGGCGCTTGAGCTTGAGGTGCTCGGCCAGGAACACCGCGCCCATGCCGCCCTCGCCGAGCTTCTTGCGGATCCGGCAGCCGCCGATCACCTTGCCGACGAGGGGGTGCGAGTAGGCGTCGTCCTTGCGCTCCTTGCGTCGCGCCTGGCTGTCGCGGTCGGCCTGGGTGCGGCTGACGCCGCGGCTCGAGCCACGGCCGACGCTGGTGGCGCCGGTGCGCGAGGCGGTCTGGCCCGGGCGAGTGTCGCTGCCGACCTCGGCGTTGGTGCGGCTGTCTGCGCCGCGGCTGACGCCCGAGCGCGACCCGGTGCTGGTCTGCTCGCCGACGTCCATGAAGGTGCCTTCGGCGTCGTGGGCGGTCTGGTCCTGGGCGCTGGGGGTCGACTCCACCGCGGGGCCGCCCGCCGCGACGTCCATGAAGGTCTGCCCGCCGACCGCGGGGGCCGCGCCGCCCTCGCCGACGTCCATGAAGGTCCCGCCGACCTCGAGGTTGTGGTCGCTGTCGAGGAAGGTGCGGGCGGAGCGCACGTCGGCGTCGGAGCCTTCGTCGCCCGCGTCGAGGAAGGTGCGGGCGGAGCGCAGGTCGGGGTCCGAGGCGCCCTCGCCGGCGTCCATGAAGGTGCGCGCGGAGCGGAGGTCAGGGTCCGAAGCTCCCTCGCCGGCGTCCATGAAGGTGCGCGCAGCGCGGAGGTCTTCCTCTTCGTCGCCGGCGTCCATGAGGGTGTGCGCGGCGCGGAGGTCTTCCTCCTCGTCGCCGGCGTCCATGAGCGTGCGGGCGGCGCGGAGGTCTTCGTCTTCGTCGCCGGCGTCCATGAGCGTGCGGGCGGCGCGGAGGTCGTCGTCGGGCTCCTCCCCGCCGGCGTCCATGAAGGTGCGAGCAGCGCGGAAGTCTGCGTCGGGCTCCTCGTCGCCGGCGTCCATGAAGGTGCGGGCGGCGCGGAAGTCTGCGTCGGGCTCCTCTGCGCCGGCGTCCATGTAGGTGCGGGCGGCGCGGAAGTCGTCGTCGTCGTCGGCGCCTTCGTCTTCGTCGGCGTCCATGACGGTGCGGGTCGCGCGGAAGTCGTCGTCGCCTTCGTCTTCGTCTTCGTCGGCGTCCATCAGGGTGCGCGCGGCCCGGGGGTCGTCGTCGGCGAGGTCGTCCTCGAGGTTGAGGATCGTGGCGCCGCCCGCGGGGGGGCGCTTGCGCGGCGGCTTGGGGCGTCGCGCCTGCTGCTCGGGGACCTCGGCCACCGGGGCGTCGAGGTCGACGATCGTCTGGTCCATGCGCGGCGCGTCGTTGGCGTCGCGGGCGGGAGGGGCGTCGAGGCCCAAGGCCTCGATCTGCTCCCGGCTCACGTAGCCGCGCTCGACGAGCGCCTCCTTGAGCGACTTCTCAGGCGCGTCGAGCTTGATGTAGCGGTGGCATTCGTTGAGCGCTTTGAGCGTGACGACCCCCGCGCGGAACAGGTCCCAGGACGAGGAGAAGCGCTTGTTGTGCTTCTGCTTCGCGGTCAGGGAGTCTTCGTCGGTCGGCAAGGTCGCGACCTGGAGGTCGGTCAGGTAGCCCTTCTCGACGGCGACGTCGAGGATCGTCTTCTCCCCGCCTTCGCGCCGGGCGTCGCGGTGGCAGAGGTTGAGCTGCTTGAAGGTCAAGAGCCCCGCCTTGACCAGGTCGAGGGAGCGCGCCAGCTTCAGCGTCTTGCGGCCGCTGCTGCGGTGGCGCAGCTTCAGCTGGTCTCGGGTGGCGTAGCCGCGCTCGACGAGCAGGTCGTCGAGGTTGCCTCCGGTCTCGCTCAGGGTGCGGTGCACCTCGTTGAGCTGGCGGTAGGAGATCACCCCCGCGCGCACCAGCTCGAGCGCACCGCTTTGGACGAGATCCTTGCTCACGACGACCCTTCCTCTCCGACGAGGGGAATTCTACTAGCAACCCGTGTGCCGACTCGCGCGACCGTCAGGAGCGCTCGAGCTCTTTGCCCAGGCGCTCGATCATTTCTCCAGCGCTCTCGAGCTCTTCGCGGAGCAGCTCGCGCTCGTGCGAGACCTGCTCGATCTCCTGGTTGGCCTGCTCCAGCTCTGCGCGGAGCTGGCTCGACTCGTCGCCGCCCGCGGCGCCGGACTGGGCGCGCAGCTCGGCGAGCTCCTCGCGGACGCGGGCGAGGTCTGCCGCCGCGGCCTGCGACTCGCGCAGCTGGTCTTCGAGGTCGGCCACCTCGAGCGCGCGCTGCTCCCGCAGCTGCTCGAGCTCGGCCCGCAGGGCCTCGGCCTCTCCGCTGGGCCCGCTCGCGGCCTGCTCTTCGAGCTGTCGCTCCGCGCGGCGGCGAGCTTGCTCGTGCTCGAGCAGGCGGCGCTCGTCGGCCTTGGCGCTCTCGCGCAGCGTGCGCACCTGGGCTTCGAGCGCGCTCCGCGCGCGCTCGGCCTCGCTGGCGCGGGCCTGCGCCGCGTCGCGCTCCGCGCTGAGCGCGTCGAGGCGGGCCCGGGCGCGGGCGAGCTCTTCGCGCAGCTCGAGGGCTTCCTCGGCGTTGGGGGCGAGGAGGCCGACCTCCGAGGGGGTGTCGGGGACCGCCGGCACCGCGAGGGCCTCGGTGAGCGCCTCGCGGCTCAAGGAGAGGGTCAGCTCCTCGAAGGGCGCCACGCCGTAGACCCAGGCGGCGAGCGCTTGGATCGCCGCCTCGAGGCTCGGGTGCACCCTGCGGCGGTCGACCCCGAGCAGCTCGAGCATGGCCCCCACCTCGGGGGAGGCGTTGGCGAAGACCACCCGCATGCTCGCCTGGTCGGCGCGGCGGATCGCCTTGCGCAGCGGCTCCAGGCGTTCGCCCTCGACGTCGCTGAAGCGCGCGAGGTCGACCAGCACGTCTTGCACGTCCTCGCTCGCGAGCTGCAGCAGCCGGCCGGGGAGCGCGGGGACCCCGGCGCGTCCGAGGAGGACGATCCGCGCGGGGAGCTCGGTGTGCCCGAGGAGCACGACCTCGTTCGGCTGTCCGCGGTCTTGAGCGCGGAGGCGGACCTCGTGCTCCGACTCGGTCACGACGGTGAAGGGGGGGCTCTCCTCCGCGAGGCTCGGGGCCTTGGATCCCCGGGCCGAGTGCGCCGCGTGCAGGCGCTCGGCCTCGTCGGCGCTGTCGACGAGGGCGAAGCCCTGGCCCTCGCCGAGCAGGCGCAGCCAGGCCTGCAGGTCTTCCGCGGGCGCCACGAGCGCCACCTGGCCCCCGGCCGCCTCGACCAGGTCGCGCCCCTGGACGAGGGCGGTGACGTGGGCCGAGGTGGGCTCCCAACCGCGCGGGCGGTGGATCCGCACGGTGAGGTAGACCCGGCCGCGCTGCACGAGCTCGCGCGCCTGCTCGGGGAACTCACCCAGCTCCGCGGGCTCGAGCACGACCTCCGCGACGTCGAGGCCCACGGCCGGGGTCGCCTCGTCGGGGATCCACCCCCAGTCGCTCGCCCGCGCGTCGGGGCGCGCCTCGCCCTCTCCAGCCTCGGCGCGGTAGGCTTCGACTGCGCTCGCGACGTCGGGGTAGAGCGCCAGCGCCTCCCGTTCGTTGGCGGCGGTCGCCAGGTTGACCAGGGCGCGTCGCGTGTCCTCCCGA
Source organism: Planctomycetota bacterium (assembly GCA_020425635.1). Lineage (GTDB taxonomy): Bacteria > Planctomycetota > J058 > J058 > J058 > JAGQRJ01. The sequence continues at coordinate 8,220 of JAGQRJ010000338.1, forward strand.
CTGGCGGACACCGCGATCCAGCCGACGAACTGCTCCACGTGCTTGATCGCCTGGAGCAGGGGCGCGAACACGCGGTTCTCCCCGGGCTCGTCGAGGGGCACGCCCTCGACGTCGAGCTCGACGACCAGCGCGTGGAACCCGCGGTCCACCAGCTGCTGGACCTTGATCGGCAGGCTCGCGAGGGCCTCGTCCGAGACCCGCACGCACACGAGCTCGTTCGGCCGCGACACGAAGGCGCTGCCTTCGCCCTGCGTCAACCAGCCCTCTTCCCGCAACAGCCCGCCGTCCACGACCGCTTCGTGAACGGTCAGCGCGCGCTGATCCCTTGCTTGCACCAAGTCCTGCCCCCGTTGGACGCCCTGTGAGGCGTTCGATCCCAACGAGTAAGTGTAGTTCCAGGGGAGGCTTATATGCAAGGAGCGCGCTCTCCTCTACAATTCGACCCGTGAACGGACCGCAGATCGCTCGTGTCGTGGTGGGGACCGCGGGTCATATCGACCACGGCAAGTCGAGCCTCGTACGGGCTTTGACGGGGCGCGACCCCGACCGGCTCAAGGAAGAGAAGGACCGCGAGCTCACGATCGACCTCGGCTTCGCGCCCCTCGACCTGGGGGACGGACGCCGGGTGGGCATGATCGACGTCCCCGGTCACGAGCGCTTCGTGAAGAACATGGTCGCGGGCGCGACCGGGATCGACCTGGTGCTCCTCGTGGTCGCCGCCGACGACGGGGTCATGCCCCAGACCCGCGAGCACCTGGAGATCCTGACCTTGCTCGGGATCCAGCGCGGGTTGATCGCGATCACCAAGATCGACATGCCCACCGTCGACGAGGACCTGATCGAGCTCGTCGAGCTCGACGTCGAGGAGCTCGTGCAGGGGACCTTCCTCGAGCAGGCGCAGGTGCTGCGGGTCAGCGCGCACACGGGCGCGGGCCTCGACGCGCTGCGCGCGGCCCTCGCCGAGCAGGTCGATCGCGTCGAGCCGCGCCCCGTCGACGGCCCGTTTCGCCTGCCCGTGCAGCGCGTGTTCTCGGCCAAGGGCTTCGGCACGATCCTCACCGGGGTCCCGCTGCAGGGACGCGCCGCGGTGGGCGACGTGCTCGAGGTGGTCACCGCGCGCGGGCCGCTCAAGGGCAAGGTCCGAGGGCTGCAGGCCTACGGGGAGAAGGTCGAGGCGGTGGAGGCCGGGCACAGCTCGGCGGTGAACCTGAGCGACGTCGACCGCAAGGCGGTCGCCCGCGGCGACGTGGTCGCGACCCCCGGGATCTTCAGCGCCCACGACATGTGGGAGGTGCGCCTGCGACACCTCGCCTCGCAGTCGCGGCCCCTGCGCCAGCGCGAGACGGTGCGCTTCCACGTGGGGACCTCGGAGGTCCTGGGCGAGGTCGTGATCCTCGACCACGCCGAGCTCCCCCCAGGGGCGGACGGCATGTGCCAGATCCGCCTGCGGGAGAAGGTGGTCGCGGCCCCCGGCGACCGCTGCGTGGTGCGCCGGCACTCGCCCATGCAAACCCTGGGCGGCGGCACGATCCTCGGCGCCTCGCGCTGGCGGCTGAAGCCGGGCAAGCGTTTCGTTCTCGAACGCCTGTCGCAAAAAGAGACCGTGCTCGGCGACGACGCGGGGAGCGTCGTGCTCGCCCTCGACGGCGCGCGCGATCCCCAGCGGGCCGAGGACCTCGTGCAAGCCCTGGGGCGTCCGCGGGGCGAGGTCCTGGCGCTGCTCGAGGAGCTCGCCCAGGACGGGCGCGTGGTCGAGGTCTCCGGGGGCAAGGGCAACCTGGCCTACGTCTCCGCCGAGGCCTTCGGCGCAGCCCAGGAGGTCCTGGTCGGCGCCCTGGGGCGCTATCACGAAGAGCACCCCTACCGCGCGAGCTGCGCGCGGCTCGAGCTGCGCGCGCGCAGCAAGCTGCACGACATGCTGTTCCAGGCCGCGCTCAAGGCCGCCCTCGACTCGGGCGCGCTGACCCAGACCTCGTCGGGGCTGGCGGCGGCCGGGTTCGAGGTCGAGCTGCCCGCGGAGGTCGCGGCCTACGCCGAGCAGCTGACCAAGCTCTACCGCGAGCGCGCGTTCCAGACCCCGACCCCAGCCCAGGCCTTGACCGAGCTCAACCCCGAGGAGGTCGACGACCGGAGCGCCGAGGACGTGTTCGCCCTGCTCCTGGAGCGCGGCGAGCTGGTCCAGGTGGCCGAGGACGTGGTGTTCCACGCCGAGCGCTACGCCGAAGCCCGCGAGAAGGTCGTGGCCTCGATCAAGGCCGACGGCCCGCTCTCGGCCGCGACCTTCAAGGCCCAGATCGACTCCAGCCGGCGCTACACGATCCCGCTGCTCGAGCACTTCGACGCGATCAAGCTCACCAAGCGCGACGGCGACGTGCGGGTCTTGCGGGAGGGCTAGCCCGCACTTCTCACCACTCGCTCCGCTCGTGGATTCGAAGTGCGGCCAGCAGTGTTGTTCAAGACAGTGAGACCCGGCCTGCGGCCGGGTACACATTGTCGCTTGCGCCTCGCTCGCGGCGGCAGAGCCGCCGACTCGCTCCGGCGCA
>JAGQRJ010000339.1 GCA_020425635.1 Planctomycetota bacterium
GCTCTGCCGCCGCGAGCGAGGCGCAAGCGACAGTGTGTACCCGGCCGCAGGCCGGGTCTCACTGTCTTAAACAACACTGCTGGCCGCACTTCGAATCCACGAGCGGAGCGAGTGGTGAGAAGTGCGGACTAGCCGTTGGCGCGCACCGCGTGGCGGGCGAGGGCCTCGACGAAGGCGAGGTCGGCGCGGCGGCGGAAGCGGACCTCGATCCAGTCGCGCTTGCCCGCGTCGGGCGACACGATCCGCGGGTCCGCGCGCACGCTGGGCTCGAGCTCGCGAAAGCCCTTGCGGGTGATCCGCAGGTCGAGGGTGAACGCGTCGTGGAAGTGGGCCAGCTCGCGCCGGCCGAGGTGGAACGCGAGCTCGCCGCCGAAGCGCGAGGGGCTGAGGGTGGCGCCCAGGGCCTGCAGGCGCGCGCTCAGGTCGTCGCGGAGGGTCACCGGTGGGCGCGCTTGCGTTTGGGGCCGAAGGCGTCGCGCACGCTGGGGAAAGGGAAACCCACCACCTGAACCTCGCCCTCGCCGTCGTAGCGCAGCTCCGCGGTGTTCGGCTCGGCGAAGCGCGGGTCGTCGGGTCGGTAGGCGTCGCTCAAGAAGTGCAGGCGCTGGTTCGTGGAGCCGATGAAGCGCCGCGCGCTGGTGTAGCGCTCGCGCTCGTAAGGCCCGTCGACCAGGAGGTCGACGTGGGGCAGGAGGGGGGACCGGCGCGCCTGGAGGTCCTCGAGCCAGTAGCCGGTGAAGGCCATGACCGTCAGCCCTGCCCGGCGCAGGCCAGCCGCGAGGGGGGCCAGGGCCGCGTCCTGCTCGAAGGGTTCGCCCCCGATCAGGGTCACGCCCTCGAGGCTCGGGCGCCGCGCGCGGGCGGCGAGCACGCGCTCGAGCAGCGCCTGGGCGGTCCAGTCCTCGCCGCCCTGCGCGCCCCACAGGTGCGGGTTGCAGCAGTCGGGGCAGGCCAGGGTGCAGCCCTGGGTCCAGATCGCGAAGCGCTCGCCGGGACCCTCGGCCTCGGTCAGCGCCACGGTGCTCGCGACGCGGATCGGGGGCGGCGTCTGGGGTAGCGGCGTGGGGGTCACTCCGTGATCTTGATCACGAGCTCGTAGTCCTGGCCGTCGCGGCCCTCGCGAACCTCGGTCACGGACCCCAGGCGCTGAGCCTTGCGCTTGAGGCTCTCGGCGTAGACCTCGCGCACGATCTCGTTGAGGCCCTGGGTCCGCTCGGACTCGGTCGCGTCGAGGGTCTCGGCGATCTCCTCCTGCAGCGCCTCTTCGACCTGCTGCTTCTCCTCTTCCTTGATCGCGATCCGCTCCTCGAGCTCTTGCTTCTCCTTGGAGCGGTGCGCGTCGGGGTCGGTGCGGTCGCGGTCGCCGACGACCGTGATCGTGCGCTCGCGCTCGAGCACGCGCTCGAGGGTCACCTCGGCCTCGACGCTCATGTCGTCGAGGTCGAGGGTCTGGGTGACGTCGCCGTCGGTGCGCGTCCACACCTTGCCCTGACTGCCCTCCTTCTCGGCCCAGCCGTGGTCTTGCAGGCGCTCCTTGAGGATCTCGCGCTGCTCCTGGGCGTCGCAGATCTCGGTGAGCACGAGGCGCTTCTTGCGCTTGTCGCTCGCCGAGACCTCCTCGCGCACCGAGGCGGAGACCTTGATCACGTACGTTTGGCTCATGCCGTGACTCCCACCCCCATGCTACCTGACGGCGTCGTCCTTGCAGCGCGCGCGCCGAGGGCATAGAACCCCGGGGGTGGTCAGCGCCGAGGAGGGCCCCGTGATCCGCGCCCGCGAACAGCTCGAGGCCCTCGAAGAGGCCAACCTGGCCAGCTACGCCGCCCGCAGCTCCTGCTCGCGGGGTCGCGTCCACGCGGAGCCGCTGCCCACCTTGCGCACCGCCCACCAGCGCGACCGCGACCGGGTGATCCACTCCGAGGCCTTCCGCCGCCTGCAGCACAAGACCCAGGTGTTCGTGGTCCAGGAGGGCGACGCCTACCGCACGCGCCTGAC
>JAGQRJ010000049.1 GCA_020425635.1 Planctomycetota bacterium
CGGCGCGCTCGGGGGAGGCGGCCCCGGCGGCGGCCGAGGTCGCTGCGCCGCGGCGGCGCAAGGCGGTCGTGCTCTTGCTCCTGCTGCTGCTCAGCTCCTGCGGGGTCAGCGTCGGCCTGGAGCTGAAGCGGCGGGCCGACGTGGCGCACCTCCGCGGCGAGCTCGCGGCGCTGCGCGCCACCCACGCCGAGGAGCTGACGCAGACCCGCGGCGGGCTGGAGCAGGCGCTAAACCTCGCCCGCGGGGAGAAGGGCGAGCTCAGCGAGCGCCTGCGGGGGGTCGAGGACAAGCTCAGCGAGGCGCGCCAGGCCCTCGACGGCGCCCACGCGGAGCAGCGCGCCCAGCGGGCCGCCTTCCAGGGCGAGCTCGACGCCAAGCTCGAGGCCGAGCGCGAGCGCCTGCTCCGCGAGCGCGCGGCCGCGCTGGAGGTCGAGCTCGCCAAGGCCGTGGAGGAGGCGCTGAGCGCGGAGCGCGACGAGGTCCAGGCGCAGATCGACGCCGCGGTCGAGGAGGCCAAGGCCGCCGACGGGGCCGAGCTCGAGCGCCTGCGCGCGCGCAACGCCGACCTCGAGGCCGCGCTGGAGGCCGAGCGTGAGGCGCGGGAGCGGGCCGAGGAGGCGCTGCGGCGGGCCCGGGAGGGCACGAGCCAGGGGGGCGACGGGAGCGACGAAGACGCGAGCGACGGCGACTTCGGCGACGACCCCTTCGCAGACGGCGACGACGGCGGCTTCGGCGACGACCCCTTCGCGGGCGGGGGCGACGGGGGCAGCGAGCTCGACGACTTCTTCGGCGACGGGCCCGCCAGCCGCAAGCGCCCGAGCGGCGGGGGCAGCGAGCTCGACGACTTCTTCGGCGGCGGGTCGAGCGGGGGGGGCGGCGAGCTCGACGACTTCTTCGGCGGCGGCGGCGAGCAAGCGGCCGCGGACACCCCCCAGGAAGACCCCGACGCGCCCAACGCGCTCGAGGAGGGCTGGGCGACCTTCACCGACTTCGTGCACGGAAACCTGAGCTACCGCCTGTTCGCGCACTTCCAGGCCAACGGCTCGCGCCAAACGCGCAACGAGGTCAGCTTGACCCTCGAGTTCGACCACTGGTACTGGCTCAAGGAGAACCGCACGGCCGGGCTGCACGTGGTCGCCAACGTGGAGACGCGCGCCGACGACGACCACCTCTACGGGGGGACCCTGAAGGGGATCGACGACGAAGAGCCCAAGCGCCCGTACATCGTCCCCAACCAGCTCTACGCGGGCTTCCTCTACGAGCGCTTCGAGCTGCGCGTGGGCTACCAGCGCTTCGCCTGGGGCACCGGCGACATGTTCAACCCCACCGACCAGCTCAACCCGAGCGACTACAGCGACCTGTTCGCCTCGCGGCGGATCCCGGTGTTCTCGGCCATGGTCAACCTGACCCTGCAGTTCGAGTTCGGCAACGTCGACGTCGAGCTGATCTCGATCCCGACCTTCACCCGCACCCGGGTTCCGCCCAGCGGCACGCGCTTCGACCCGCTGCAGGGCTTCCCGCTCACCGTGCTCCGCCCCGACGACCCCCCGGGCAGCCTGCAAGACGCCCAGTGGGCGGCCCGGGTGACCCTGCGCGCCAAGGGCTGGGACGTGAGCCTCAGCGCCTTCACCGGCTTCGACGACCTGCCCGCGGGTCAGCTGGCGACGGTGGTGATCTTCCCCCCGGTGCTCCAGGTCGAGCCGATCTTCGACCGGATCCACATGCTCGGCTCGGACTTCGCCACCACCCTCGGCTTCCTCGGGATCACGGGGCCGACCGGGGATCTGCTCTCGCGGATCCAGATCCACGGCGAGGCCGCGCACACCTTCTACGAGGGCCCGCGCGCCGACGAGGTGCTGCAGTACGTCGTCGGGCTCAACTACACCTTCGTGGACCTCGTCGCCGAGCACGACCTGACCGTGATCCTGGAGTACGCCGGCGAGCTGATCACCAAGCGCTCCGAGGTGACCACCGGGAGCAACCTCGGGCGCGTGCTCTCGGGGGCGGTCTTGCTGCGCCTGCAGTACGAGGTCAGCCCGCAGCCCCGGCTCCTGCTCAAGGACTTGAACTTCGCGCTCAACCTGGCCGCGAACCTCGACGGCGACGAGAACGCCTGGGTCCACCCCGAGGTGAACTACACCGTGACCGACTACTTCTCCATGCAGCTCGCGGCCGACGTGTTCTTCGGGCCGAAGGACACCTTCTTCGGGCAGTACGAGCGCGACGGGCGCTTGATCCTGAACGCCAAGCTCTCGTTTTGAGCCGGCGTCGGTCGCCGCGTCAGCGGCTGTGGATCTCGCACTGGGTGTAGTAGGTGCCCCCCGTGCCGTCCTGGCCGCCCACGATCAGGATCCGCCCGTCGTTGAGGGTCACCGCGCGGTGCATGACCCGCGGGAGGCTCATGTCGACGGTGCCGATCATGGCGTTGTTGAGCACGCCGTAGACCTCGCACTGGCGCAGCACGGCGCCGGTCGTGGCGTCGAAGCCGCCCGTGATCAGCACGTCCGAGGTCGTGCCGATCTCGGCGGCCTCGGCGCCCGCGCGCCCCGAGGCGAGGGTCGGCCCGTTGGTCCAGGCGCCGTTGCCCGCGTCGAGGAACTCGGTGGTGTTGAGGATCGCCAGGTTCGCGTCGCGCCCGCCCGCGAGGAACAGGTTCCCGTTGGAGGTGACCACGTAGGCCGGCTGCGCGCGATCGTCGGCGTTGCTCGGGCCCGCGGCGAAGTTGCCGGTGTTGAAGTCGAAGGTCTCGACCCGCGGCGCCGAGAAGGCCGCGGCCCCCACCACGAACCCGCCCTGGTCGGTGAAGCCGACGTTGGCCCCGCCCACCACGTAGGTCGTGCCCCCGGCCAGCCCGGCGGCGCCGGTGGTGTGGGTCCCGTTGCTGTTGCCCCCGTTCGACCACAGCCCGGTGGCGATGTCGTAGACCTCGCTCGAGGTGACCGTGCTCCCGATCTGGTTGGCGCCTCCGCTGAGGGGCGTCGGGCCGCTGTTGTTGAACCCGGCGGTGACCATGACCTTGCCGGTGCCGACGAGCACCGCCAGGTGCGAGTGCCGGTTGGTCATGAGGTTCGGGCCGACGGTCGGGGTGAAGGTGTTCGTCGTCGGGTTGAACAGGTAGGTGTTCCCCAGGGCCTCGATCACGGGGCCGGTCGGGGTGAAGCGCTCCGCGCCGAAGCCCCCCACGATCAGGACGCTGCCGTTGGGGAGCAGGGTCGCCGAGTGCCGCGAGCGCGCCGTGGCCCTGCCCGAGGCGGGGTCGATCATGAGCCCGGCCGACTGGGTCGGCGCGATCTGGTCCACCCGCGCCCACACGTCGGCCACCGGGTCGTAGAGCTCGGAGGTCGCGTGGTAGCCGTTGCTGTCTTCGCCGCCCGTGACGAGCACATTGCCGTTGGTGAGCACGGTCGCCGTGTGCAGCGCGCGGCTGAGGCTCATGGCGCCGGCCGCGGAGAACGAGCCGACGGTGCCGACCCCGCCGCCGCCGCCGCCGCCGCCGCCGCCCGACTGCGCGGGGGCGGTGCTGCCGGGGCCGAAGTTTCGCCGGCCGGTGCCGGTGTTGCAGCCGAATCCGAGCACGACCAGCAGGGCGGCAAACAGGGTGAGGTCTAGCGGACGGCGAATCATGGAGTCCTCCGAGTGCGCACGGGGAGTTTAGCCCATTGGGCGGTGAAAGTCCCGTATTTCCAAGCTCTGGGGGCCATGGTGTCCAACCCACGACCGCTTGAGGAGCGCGGGGCGCGACGCAAGGGAGCACGAACTGCGACGAGAGGCGTCCGCCTTGGACACTCCTTCTGCGCCGGGCGCTAAGCCCTTGTCGGCACGTCCCTCGGGCCAAACCGGCGCGGAGCTTGCTTCGTGCCCGGCCTCGGAATCGAGGCAAGCATGAGCACCTTCGACACCCTGATCCACGGCAGCGCGCCCGGGCTCCCGGCGACCCACGCGCTCTTGAGCTCCCCGGAGGCCGTGCGCGAGGCCCTCGGCTACGCGCCGCGCAGCGTGAGCTCCGTCTCCGCGAAGCGGCCCGCGGTGCTCGTGAGCCTCGGGCCCGACGTGCTCTCCCTCGTGCGGGTCCGGCGGGTGGTGCACCGCGGGGGCGAGGCGATCGTCGAATACGTCGTCCGTCGCAACCACGAGTTCCCCACCTGCTTTCAGCGTCCGCGCTCGCCGCTGCACCTGGTGCAGCTCGAGCGGCCCACCGAGCGCCTGCGCTTCGTGCGCTTCACCGAGGGCACGGTCTACGGGCAGTTGATCCAGGGCGAAGACGGGCGCACGCGCTTGCTCGAGCTCCCGGAGCTGGGCTTGCTCGAAGACGAGGCCTACCTGCTGCACCGCAGCGGGTGGACCTTCCGCGGCGCGTTCCGCGCGCGCGTGGCCGACGCCTGGGTGCACGAGGGCAACTACCGCGTCCCGCTCTGCTTCACCCCCGGCGGCGGGGCTCAGGAGTCGGTGCTGCAGCTCGTGGGGGCGGACGCCCAGCGCGCCCTGAGCGCGCACGCGGGCGCGGCGGTCGCGGTGCACGGCCTGGTCCAGAACACGACCCGGCGGATCCTCCCCTGGACCGTCGTCCCGGCCTTCTTCGAGCAGGAGACGCTCTTGTTCGAGGCCTCCGAGGCCTCCAAGGAGCTGGCGGCGGCTTGAGCCGCCCCCTCGCTCAGGGGCGGTCCTCGCTGACCCCGCGGTTGCCCGTGCGGCTCATGAGGTAGGCGACCAGGTCGTCGAGTCGCTCGCCCTCGATCTCGAAGGTCGAGATCGGCTGCATGCGCAGCTGGGCCTTCACCGGGCGCAGGGCGCCCTCGGGCGACGGGCGCTCGAGGAACGCGCGCAGGCGACGCGCGGCCTCGCCGCGGTGTCGCTCGGCGTAGGCGTCGCCGATCCCGACCAGGCTCCCGGCGTTGCCGCCCCCGGCGTCGAGGTGGCAGCCGGTGCAGGCGCTCGCGTGGAACACCTGCCGCCCGCGGCCCACGGCGTCGTCGGCGGGGCGCACGAAGAGCGGCACCGGGCGCGGAGGGCGCGTGTCCGCGGCCAGCAGGGCCCCCGACCCGACCCGCAGCCGGTCGCGCGCGGCGGTCAAGGCGAAGACCACGAAGGAGGTCGCGATCACGGGGTTGTCTTCGTGCATGAGCGTCGACTTGTTGGCGAAGGGCGCGTCGACGCCGTGCTGCTCGTTGCGCAGGGCGCGGATCAGCTCGGCGGGCCAGACGTGCTCCGAGCCGTCTTGCCCGCGGATCTCCCACACCCCCGCCTGGTGCAGGCCCTCGGCCAGCGAGGAGAGGTAGTAGAAGTAGATCCCTTGGGTCCAGGTGAACTGGCTCTCGGTGAAGCCCGGGTTCCCCTTGAGGTCGTAGTTCCGGGCCAGCCAGAGCAGCGCGGCGCGGACCCGCTCGCCCATGTCGGGGAGCTCGGGGTCGGCGTGGGCGCGCTGATCGATCCCCTCCGCGGCGAGCAGCGAGACGAGCCCGTCGGCCGTCGCGCTCCCGTAGGAGCGGTAGACGATCAGGTCGTCGACCGCGTCGTTCCCGGCCTTGCTGTTGCGGGGGTGGAAGGCGAAGCCGCCGTCGCGGTAGCGCGGCTCGTTCTCGCCTTCGCCGAGCAGGGTCAGGTTCTGGGTCAGCTCGAGGAACATGAGCGCCCGCCCCCAGGCGGGGCTCTCGGCGTCGAGCTCGGCGGCGGTCAGGCCCTGGAGCGCGAAGCGCGCGGTCGAGAGGTCGGCGCGCAGGCGTCCGTTGGGGCGGTAGGTCCCGTGGTAGCTCCAGCCGCCGTAGCGGAAGTCGAAGGGCCCGACCCCCGCGGGCTCGCCGCGGGCGACCTCCGCGCACCAGGGCGGCGGGGTCTCCTGGAGCTGGGCCTGGACCAGCCAGCGGCGGACCTGCTCGCTGAAGTCGGCCTGGGCGGGGTCGTCGCCGAGCCCGCGCAGGAGCAGCGCGTTGGCGTAGACCCGGTGCGAGATCGGGTCTTGCGGCTCGTGGACGCCGCCGTCGGGGGCCTGGCGCTCGCGCAGGGCGAAGGCGGCGGCGTCGCGCGCTGCGAGCACGGCGTCGCTGTCGTCGAGCTCGCGCAGCGCCGCGAGGGCCAGCGCGCTCACGGCCACGCTCGCCTCCGCGGGGTCGCGGTAGCCGGGCCAGAGCCCGTCGTCGCGCTGAGCGCCGGTCAAGAACGCGGCGCACACCCCGAGCATTTCGTCCGCCAGCGCGAGCTCGAACTTCCCGGGGTCGAGGAGCGCGAGCTTCAGCTGCACCTCCTCGCCGCCGGCCTTGCGCACCTTGAACCCGAACACCTCGTCCGGGGCGGCCTCGTTCAGGCGGGCCAGCAGGCGCTTGGCGCCGTCGCGGCCGGCCAGGGACTGTCCGTCGAGCTCGAGCAGCACGTCGCCCGCGGCCAGGTCGACGTCGTCGCGGTAGCTGGCGATCAGCTCCAGGCCGCTCTCCCGAGGCACGGACATGAGGCCCAGCGAGCGCTTGGGCGCGCCCAGGCGGACCTGGGAGCTCTCGGCGACCGACCCCTGCACACGGTCGGTGGCGTTCGGCGGCGGTTCGGGGAGGGGGCTCGTGGAGTCGCGCAGGCTCGAGAGCACCACGTAGCACACCACGCCCACGGCGGCCGCGCCGACCCAGCCCATGAGCTCGCGCCCGAGGGACTTGGGGGGCTTCTCGGGGGTCGGCTCGCTCACTCGCCCTCCCACTTCAAGGTCTCGAGGAGCGCGGGGTCCGCCCCCGCGCCGAACAGGTATCCGATCAGCGCCCGCCGACCCTCGGCGTCGTAGAGCGCGATCTGCTGGCCCGCCACGGCGTCGCCCTCGGCGGTCTGGGCGTCGCGCAGGTGACCGGTGAAGCGCAGGCGGAGCGCGCCGTGCTCGGGGTCGGGGGCGGCGACCAGGCGGCGGTAGCCCGTGAACAGGCCCTCGCGCTCCCAGTTCTCGACCTCGACGTATTCCACGAAGTCGTCGAAGCTCTGCACCGCGAAGGGCAGGGGCGAGACGCGCACGAGCAGCTTGTAGGCGCTGCCCCCGCTGGCGCCGGGGACGGTCGCCATGAGCCGCGTGTCTGGCGCGAACCGGCGCTCGGGGCCCAGGATCGCCCGCGACCCCGCGGGGAGCTCGAGGCTGAACCCGAGCACGCTCGTCCAGGTCCCGCCGTCTTCGGGGGCGGGGGTCTCGGCGTGGCCGAGGGGGCCGCGGGCGAAGCGCGCGGCCAGCTCGTCGGGGGGCAGCTCGAGCTCCGCGGCGAGCTGCCTCGCCAGCTGCTCGACCTTGGCGTCCTGGGGCGGCGGCGGCTCCTGCGGCGCGCTCCCGTCCTCCGGCGCGCGCTCGGCGTACGCGATCCAGGCGTCCGCCCGCGCGCGCAGCAGCCCGAGCAGCTCGCCGAGCAGCGCGCGCACCTGGGGCTGGAAGGGCTGCGCGACGCGCAGGTCGAACATGCGCAGCCCGGTGCCGGAGGCCAGCGTCGCGCGCTTGGCTCCCTCGGCGAGGGCCGCGACGTCTTCGCCGAGGGCCACCCCCTCTTCGCCCGCCGCGTCGACGGTCAGCCAGCAGCGGTCTTCGAGGGAGCCGTGCAGGCTCGCCACCTCCTGGGTCGCGCCGCGGAGGAACTCGCGCTCTTGCTGGCGAGCGACGGCCTCGTCGGCGGCGGTGCCCACCCGCAGCTCGGTGGAGGCCCAGGCCTGGCCCTCCGCCGAGCTCACGCTCAGCGCGTAGGCGGTCGGCGCGAGCCGGGGGGAGCAGCGGTGCACCAGGTGCCAGCGCCCGTCGCGGACCGGGACCTCCTCGCGCAGGGCCTCGCCCTCGCCGAGGGCCAGGCGCACCACGACTCGGGTCGCGCCGGCCGGGGCGTCGCCTGCGGCGTCGAGGGTCTGCAGCCCGCGGCGGGCCTCGACCTTGCCCTGGACCTCGGCCCCCTGGCCGAGCGCGCAACCCAGCCCGCAGCACACCAACCACACGTGAGACCGCTTCGTCATGCCGTCGCTCCCGCAATCCGTGGTCCTCGGGGGGAGGGCGCGTGCCGCACCTCGCCGCTCGGCTTCGACGCGTGGCACCCTCGCTCGCCCGGAGCCAAAGGCCGGTGGCCTAAGTGTAAGACCTTCGTGCAGACTAGCTTCCCCCAGAAGATTCGCAAAATCAAACACTCCGACAAATTCGCCCACTCGCCCGGGTCCGACTGGCGACAGCCGCCAAACCCATGGGGGGTTTAGGCGGGCACGGAGGGTGCTAGATGGGCGCCCTCAAATTCTATATCCTTGTCGAGTCACAGTTTGGGTTCACGCGCCGTGCAATATTCCTTTAGGGCTGGCGTCTGGTTATGCGGCCTTCCTACGGGAAACGCGAGGGAATCATGAGACACGATCACGAGCAAGAGCAGGGCTTCACACTGCTCTTTGCCTTGGGCATTCTCTTCCTGCTGAGCACTTTTGGCGTAGCGTTCTACGGGGTCATGGGCACCGAGCGTAAAGCGTCGGCGGCCTTCACCAACGCCGTCCGCGCTCAGCTCGCTTCGAAGGCCGGGATCGCGCACGCCCTGGCGGAGCTGCGGCGGACCTCGGAGAACGGCCACTACAGCGACCCCTGGAACGACGGCTGGATCTACCAGGCGACCGCCCCCTCGGGCCTCGACCCGCTCGTGCACGACCTGAACCTGCTGACCACCACCCAGCCGTCCTACGCCAAGGCCCCAGACCCCGCCCAGCCCCGCAACTTCCTCGGCGACCCCTTCGTCCAGTCCTCGGGCGACGTCATGGGCAGCGGCGGCACCGGCAACGACTTCGTGGTCTACAAGCTCAAGGTCAAGGACGCCTCCTGCGGGATCAACATGAACCACGAGGACCCGGTGGCCCTCGAGCGCATGCTGAAGAACCTGCTGCAGGCGGGCCTCGGGATCACCGACCCGACCGTCGCCCAGACGATCGTGGCGGGGCGTCCCGCCGGCGGCTTCGACAGCAAGTCGGCGCTCGAGAGCTCCTTCTCCACGCACGTGACCCCGGCCCAGTGGGCGCAGCTGCAAGACTGGGTGACCGTCCACAGTTGGTCCGACCACAAGGCGGTTCGCCCCTGGAACCTCGAGGGTCAGCCCGAGCAATCCCTCGCCTCCGACCCCCGCGCGCCGATCAACCTCAACACCGCCGAAGAGCCCGTGCTCGTGGCGCTGTTCGCCGAGACCACGGCGGAGAACGAGCTCGGGCGCTTCACGATCGACTACGACTCGGCCGTGGCCCTCGCGGCCGCGATCGTCGCCCAGCGCGGAACGGGCACCGGGACCAGCGGGTTCACCCCCTTCCGCACCTGGAACGAGTTCGAGACCTTCGTCGACAACCTCCCCGCGGGCACCTTCACCGTCAACGGCGGCACCTACCAAAACGCCTACAGCGCCACGACCGTGGGCACCGCGATCGACGGCTCCAAGGCCCCGGCGGGCGGGTTCTACGACTCGCTGATCCAGGACGCGGTCGGCCACAAGGACATGGTCAAGGCGATCTGCAATCCGAACATCGTGCTCCGCCGCTTCGGGCACATGCCCAACCAGAGCGGCTACCTCAACGCGGTCCCGCGCTTGATCTCGAAGGCCGACCTGGTGCAGTTCAACACCGACGGCTGCCTCGACGCCATGGGGCGCTACGAGATCACCTCCCTCGGGCTGGTGATGTACGACAACGAGGAGACCGGCGAGGTCGAGGTGGCCGCGGCCCACACCCAGACCCTCGTGGCCGAGATCTACCGCCCCTACCGCCTGACCAGCCAATCCGACTTCGAGCGCTACCGCGCCATGGAGGTCAACGGCAACTTCATCACCAGCCCGGACGTGGCCTGGAACTACGGCTCGGTCATGGGCTTCAACGAGCCGACCTACCGCAACGGCGCCGGCTACCCGCTCCCGGGCTGGCCGGGCGTGGTGACCTGGCCGAACTACTCGGTGATCCGCGACGGCACCACCGAGAAGCCGCTGCGCGCCGACTTCGCCGCCGCCGACTACGAGGGCTACCTGACCCTCACCAACCAGATCGGCAACGAGCTCACCAGCACCGACTTCGCGGCGGGCTTCAGCCGCGGCGGCTTCGACGCGTTCAAGGTGCGCTCGTGGTGGGAGCCGAAGGACCAGTTCCCGACCGGCGCCCCCAAGACCGGCACGCCGACCCACCCGACCGCGGCGGAGTATCCGCCCCTCGCGGCCACGGTCAACGGCGGCGGCTCGCTGCCCCATATCTACCCCGTCACCGACGCGACGATCGCCAACGTGCTCGACGAAGACCTCAACAACGGCAACGTCGCGGGGCTGTTCACCAACGGCTCGGAGCTGCTCAACACCGGGGTCCTGATCGAGCCCGAGCGCGGGCGCTACCTCGCGTTCAGCGGCGACAACCTCGACCTCTGCGAGGGGACCTCGATCCGCTTCTGGGTGCAGCCTCAGGTCGACCCCTACGCCCAGCCCGAAGAGGTCCTGCTCTCGTTCATGGGCAGCCGCGACGGCACCCAACGCCTCGCCGGCTTCCGCGTGGTCAAGCGCGTGACCGCGGGCGGCGACGTGACGATCGTGCTCGAGTCCTCCAAGGCCACGAGCAACGACGGCACGGGCACGGTCGACTGGGACTGGGCCAGCAGCAGCACCCCCGAGTCGGCGGTCACCGTGACCCCGGTCGGCCCGGCCTACACCAACGACCCGCTGAACCCCGAGTGGATCCCGGGCACCTGGCACTGGATCGCGATCTACATTGGCCCGTCGCCGGGCAACAGCCCCTCCTACGTGGCCGAGCTCCAGGTCGACGCGTCCCTCGGCGGGCAGGTCGGCTTCCGCGGCAGCCGCTATCCCTTCGACCCCACGACCCCGCCGGAAATGGGCGAGATCATGGCCCACATGGACGGCAGCGCGACCAACAGCTTCTACGCGCCGTTCTGCAACAACCCCAACACGATCACCACCGGCGGCCTGCCCTACGGCTCGGTGGCCCCGCGGCGCCTGGGCGACTACTTCCACTGCCACCAGGGGCGGCGCGTGGTGGTGGCCACCAAGACCCGGGAATACGGCGACCCCGCGAGCGCGGGCGGCTTCAACCCCGCCGGCGGCGCGCTGATCTGGGCGGGCGACCCGCTGCCCTACTTCCCGCTCGTGCCCCCGGCGACCCAACCCAACGGCTCGACCGTGCCGCCCTGGGCCACCGACAACCCGGGCTCCTACGTCCCGGGTCCGTCGTGGCCCGCCACGGTGCCCTTCCCGGTGCTGAGCTACAACCACAAGATCACCGTCCGCGCCCACGCCTCCGCCGGCGGCGTGGCCTCGGAGATCCCCATGAACCGCTCGCCCGCGGGGCTGTGGTCGGTGGTCTTGCCCGCGGGGCGCGACCCCTTCTACGGGCCGGACATCGACGTGACCCAGCCGCAGTTCACCGACGCCGCGGGCAACGTCCAGCCGGGCGGCAACCTCACCGGGGGCTACCCCGGGCACCTCGAGCACATGATCGCGCTCCAGCTGACCTGGGACGAGGCGCACTACAACGAGAACTGCCCGCACTGCTCGACCGTCCCCGTGCCTGGGGACCCGACGAACTTCGACTCGATCGAGACCAACCGGATCAACCCGAAGTTCGGCGAGGGCCTGCCCTACGCCGCGCACAACTCGGGGACCACCCACAAGGTCGGCCTGCCCTACGCCCAGACCGTGATCCTCTCCGACAACTTCCGGTCCTGGGTCCGCGTCGACGACTCGACCGCGATCCCCAACCCGGGCTTCCCCAGCAACTGGCCCAAGGGGCTCCCCGGCACGATCCCGATCACCTACATGGACGACGACTGCCACGGCTGCGAAGACTGCGACGTCGACGGCCCGGTCTACATTGGCGGCGAGCCGGCGGGCGACAACGGCACGCCGATCAACACCGCGACCATGGCCTCGGCGATCTTCGACAACCTGGTCGTGATCAACGGCCGCAACGCGCAGCTCGCCTACTCGAGCCGCCCGCTGCAGGCCGAGGACCGCTTCTTCGAGACCAACATGTCGGCCGAGGTCGAAGGCGGCAGCACCCTGGTCGGCTACGGCGCGGTCTACCACCGCACCTTCCGTGAGCTGAACCAGTCGGTCCGCGGGCGGCTGGGCACCGTGACCTGGACGACCTACCCCACGACCGGCTCGAACATGACCTTCGAGGTCGCGACCTGGCACCGCGGGCTCTCGACCACGACCACCGGCGGCGGTCTGCCCGCGACGCCGAACGTGGGCTGGGTCGACGATCCGGCGGTGGGCGTGCAATACGTCAACGAGACCGCCTCGCTCCCAGGCAACGACACGACCTGGATCGGGGTCCAGAGCAACCCCACCAGCCCGCCCGCGAGCGAGGTGGTGCTGGGGATCCGGCTGCGCGACTTCAGCTCCAGCCGCGGCGGCTCGATCCCGATCCCGCTGGCCCAGACCCCGATCTTCGAAGACCTGACCTTCACGATCATTCACGAGCGCCCCGTGGTGCTCTTCGCGGAGGCTGGGGTCTCCGAGTAGGAGGCCCCACCTGGAATCCGACTGGCGCGCAGCGTCCGGTGCGGCCATCCTCCACTCGAGGAGAGGACTCGGCATGAACCCACTTCGCCACCTCGCCCTGCGGCCCCGCGCCCTGGGGATCACGACGCTCACGGCCTTCGCCTGCTGGGCGGCCCTGAGCCCGCCCTCCGCCTACGGCTGAACGAACATTTACGGCATTCCGGAGGAATGCACCGCCAGCGTGTTCTCGCTCGAGGTCCCGAACTTCACCAAGCCCAAGAAGGAAGGGGAGGAGGGCCAGCCCGACGCCGCAGAGGGAGCCGAGGGCTCGGCCTCCGGCGGGGATAAGCTCGGCGTCCCCGTCGCCAAGGAGGAGCGCGAGTTCCCCGTGCTCGAGGCCGACTCCGAGGAGCTCGGCAGCACCTACATGCGCCACCGCTGGGCGTGGCACGCCTACGTCCAGGCCCACAAGGGCGACAACTGCGTCGTGCACCTCGAAGACGGCTTCGTGCTCCACGACGGCAAGCGCGGGGTCAAGTACGAGCTCGACCTGCGCATGAACACGCCGCGCAACTTCATTTGGCACCCGGACTGCCGCTACCTCGCGTTCTGGGCGCCGACGAGCTGCGACGAGCCGCGCAAGCGCGCGGCGGTCCTGGACATTACGAAGCAGGTCCCGGGAGCCAAGCCGGTCTACACGATCCTCTACGACCCCGAGCCCGGGCACGAGCCGGTCGGCATGGAGTGGGCGCCCAACGGCAAGGCGATCTTGCTCATGGAGCTCGTGTTCGAAGACAACGCGGCCTACACCGTGCTCCGCCGGATCCCGCTGCGCACCAAGGGCAGCCAGGGCAAAGAGCTCGTGCGCATGCAGGGTCGGATCGACTTCTTCAACTCGCCCACCACCCGCTACGAGTACGGCGCGGGCAGCACCGACAAGCCCTTCAGCATCGTGTTCGGCGCGGCCGACGGGCTCTACACGGTGCCCGGCAACGGAGAGCTCCCCCCCCACCGCCTGGCGAAGGTGCCGGCCGAAGGGCTCGAGAACATCGAGTGGAACCCGACCGGGGAGCAGTTCGCGGTCTACTTCAACCGCAGCACCTCGAACAAGGGTGAAGAGCTCCAGGGGCTCTACCTCGCCGACGTGAACCGCAAGGGCAAGGAGAGCCTGGTCCGGCTCTACGAGAACCTCGACGTGCACACCTTGTGGTTCAGCGCCAAGGGGACCTACGTGCTCTGGGCGACCTACCCCATGCCCGGTCGGCCCTCGTCCATGGACTCCGAGATCTACATCGTCTCGACCAAGGACCCGAGCCAGGTCACCCGGATCAAGCAAATGGACCCGATCAACGGCGACCCGCTCGCGATCACCGGGGTCTACATGAACAAGGAAGAGACCATGATCGCCTACACGGCGGTCAACCGCGTGTTCGTCTACGACCTCAAGACCGGCAAGCGCGCTCAGATCGCGCACTACCCGCTCAACGACCCGCAAATGATCCGCTTCGTCGCGGAGCCGCACTGGCTCAACAACCGCGTCGTCGTCTCGGTCTACGAAGACGTCTCGAAGCAAATGAGCGAGAAGCGCAACACGCTGACGATCGACATTCCCTTCCAGCACAAGAAGGAGTTCGACCTGCTGCGCAAGAAGAACGCGGCAGCCGGCGGCGACGCGAAGGGCGCCAAGGAAGGCCCCAAGTAGGCCAGGCCCAAAGCGCGCCTCGCGTAGCCCTGCTCACACAGCGCGTCGGGCGCGATCAACCTCGCACGAGAGGACTCGGCATGAAGACCCTTTGCCAGCTCGCCCTGGGGCCCCAGGTCGTCGGGTTCACGACCCTCACCGCCTTGGCGTGCTGGGCGGCCCTGACTCCCCCCTCGGCCAATGGCCGAACGAACATCCACGGCATTCCGCAGGAATGCAGCGCCACCGTGTTCTCGCTCGAGGTCCCGAGCTTCGACGAGCCCGCGGTCCCTGTCGCGAACATGGAGCGCGAGTTTCCGGAGCTCGAGGTCGACTCGCAGGAGCTCGGCGGTACCTACATGAGCCACCGCTGGGCGTGGCACGCCTACGTGCAGGCGCACCACGGCGACACCTGCGTGGTGCACCTCGAGGACGGCTTCGTGCTCCACGACGGCAAGCGCGGGGTCAAGTACGAGCTCGACCTGCGCATGAACACGCCGCGCGACTTCATTTGGCACCCGGACTGCCGCTACCTCGCGTTCTGGGCGCCGACGAGCTGCGACGAGCCGCGCAAGCGCGCGGCGGTGCTCGACGTTACGAAGCAGGTCCCCGGAGCCAAGCCCGACTACACGATCCTCTACGACCCCGAGCCCGACCACGAGCCGCTGAGCATGGAGTGGGCGCCCGACGGCAAGGCGCTGCTGATCATGGAGCTCGTGTTCGAGGACAACGCGGCCTACACCGTGCTCCGGCGGGTCGCGCTGCGCAGCGAGGGCGACCCGGGCAAAGAGCTCGTGCGCGTGCAGGGTCGGATCGACTTCTTCAGCTCGCCCACGACGCGCTACGAGTACGGCGCGGGGAGCACGGACGAGCCGTTCAGCGTGGTGTTCGGCGCGGTCGACGGGCTCTACACGGTCCCCGGCGACGGCGCGCTCTCGCCCCACCGGCTGGCGAAGGTGCCCGCCGAGGGGCTCGAGACCGCTGAGTGGAGCCCGACCGGGGAGCAATTCGCGGTCTACGTCAACCCCGCCACGTCGGACAAGGGCGAGGGCCTCCAGGGGCTCTACCTCGTCGACGTGAACCGTCCGGACGACGAGCGCCTGGTCCGGCTCTACGAGAACCTCGACGTCCACACCTTGTGGTTCAGCGCCAAGGGGACCTACGTGCTCTGGGCGACGTCTCCCCTGCCCGGGCGGCCTTCGTCCACCGACTCCGAGATCCATGTGGTCTCGACCAAGGACCCAAGCCAGGTCACCCGGATCAAGCAGGTGGACCCTCAGGGCACCCCGCTCGCGATCACCGGCGTCTGCATGAACAAGGAAGAGACCCGGGTCGCCTACACCGCGGCCAACCGCGTGTTCGTCTACGACCTCGAGAGCGGCAAGCGCGCGCAGATCGCGCACTACCCGCTCAACGACCCCGAAATGATCCGCTTCGCCGCGGACCCGCGCTGGGTCAAGGACCGCGTCGTCGTCTCGGTCTACGAAGACGTCTCGAAGTACAAGACCACGGTGTGCCGCCCGCCGACCTTCGATCTGCGGAAGGAGTTCGAAGCGCTGCGCGAGAAGGCGGCCGCCCGCGCCCGCTCGAAGGACGGCGAGCAAGACCCCAAGTAGGCCCAGGCCCAAAGCGCGCCTGGCGTTGCGCTGCCTCTCGCCCCTGGTAGGGTGAGCCCATGCTCGAGATCGCTTTCAGGCATCGCAGCAGCCTGGTGCTGGTGCTCGTGTGGCCGGTCCTGGCGTGGACCGTGGTCGCGCCCCCGGCGACCCCACTGTTCCTCGGCCTCGGCGCCGCGCTGCTCGTCGCCGGCGCCTGCCTGCGCCTCGCCGCCGCGCGTTGCCTGGGCAAGGGCGCCCGGGTCCACCGCGCCGGCGCGCGCGAGGGCGTGGTCGACTGGGGGCCCTACGCCTGGTCGCGCAACCCGCTCTACATCGCCGCGGGCCTGATCCTCGCAGGCTTCAGCTGCCTGGCCGGAGGCGAGTGGCTCTCGCTCTTGCTGCTGCCCGGCACCTGCCTGGTCTACATGCCCGTGGTGATCCACGAAGAGGCCTCGATCCGCGCCGGCGGCCACGAGGAATACGCCAGCTACCTGACCCGCGTCCCCCGCTGGATCGGGCTCCCGCGTCGCGCGGAGGAGACCTCCCCCACGCGCTCGCCCTGGAGCGAGGTCTTCCGCCGGGAGAAGGGCTTGATCCCTGGGCTCGTGCTCTCCTCGGGCGCGATCGTGCTGGCCCAGCGCGGGATCGTGCCGCTGCGCTCGCTGTTCGAGTCGGCGCACACCGCCACCGGCGTCCCGCCCGCGGCGGCGGCGGCCGTGCTCCTCGCCGTCGGGGCGGTGATCAACTCGGTGGGGATCGAGCGCAAGCGCCACCGCCGCGAGGCCCGCAGGGCCGCCCAAGCCGCGGCCGCCGCCGCCGCGGGCGACGGCGACCCCTCGCTCGAGTCGGCCAGCGCCCAGGAGCACTGAGGCGCACGCAGCTCGCCCCTCGCAGCGTCCGCACGGACCGAGTCGGGTAGCAGCGCATGAGGGCCTAAGTCCTTTCACGCTCCGGTTCGACGCAGGGCAGCAGGCCCGACCCCTTCCGCGCTCCGGCTCGAGCGGCGGCGCAGCAGGCCCGACCCCTTCCGCGCTCCGATTCGAGCAGCAGCGCAGAAGGCCCGACCCCTTTTGCGCTCCGATTCGAGCGGCGGCGCAGCAGGCCCGACCCCTTCCGCGCTCCGACTCGAGCGGCGGCGCAGAAGGCCCGACCCCTCTTGCGCTCCGACTCGAGCGGCAGCGCAGAAGGCCCGACCCCTTTTGCGCTCCGACTCGAGCGGCAGCGCAGCAGGCCCGACCCCTCTTGCGCTCCGACTCGACTCGCAGCACGGACGACCCGAGGCCGTTCGCTGGGCAACTCGACTGGCCGTGGGCGCGGTTCGGCACCGCTCCGCTGGAGGACAGCGACCGATTCTGCGGGGCTTAGCCCGCGCTGGGGGGGGGCCGGGTGCGCGCTAGGGCGCCTCGGCGTTCAGCTCGCGAGCAGGATCAGGGTCAGCAGCACGGCGAGGCCCGCGAGCAGGAACCAGCCCCAGTGGGGGGGGCGGACCTCGAGGCGCTCGCGGCGCAGGGTCTCGGCGTAGTCGAAGGCCTCGTCACGCCCGTCGGGGAGCAGGTCGTCGTCGTGGTCGAGCTCGGCCTCGTGCCCGCAGGCCGGGCAGGTCTCCGCCTCGGGGGGCCAGGGCGTCAGGCACACCGGGCAGGCGGGGCTGGGCACGCCTCAGCGGCCTTGGGACGAGGCGCTCACGACGGGGGCCGGCCGGGCAGCGGCGGGGGGCGGCGGCGCAGGGTGTTGCGCGCCGGCGGCTCGTCGTCGGGGGGAGGCGGGCGGCGCGCGCGAGGCCGCGCCAGAGGCGCGACGTCGGAGCCGGAGCCGGGGGCGTAGCGCCCGGTGTGCGGGGCCTGCAGCGGCGAGACCTCGGAGCTGTAGCGCTGGGTGGTCCCG
This sequence comes from Planctomycetota bacterium, assembly GCA_020425635.1. Lineage (GTDB taxonomy): Bacteria > Planctomycetota > J058 > J058 > J058 > JAGQRJ01. The sequence continues at coordinate 17,610 of JAGQRJ010000049.1, forward strand.
CGCCCCCGGCGCGGGAGCGGGGCGACGTCGGACGAGACGTCGGAGCCAGCGCGCGGGTAGGCGCCGCTCGGCGGACGCAGCGGGCCGCTGTCGGAGGGCCGCGACGGACGGAGCGCGGCGCGGCGCAGGGTGGCGCGGGAGGGCGGCGGCGCCGCAGGAGGAGGCGGGGTGGGCCGGCGCGGCGGCGGCGGCTCGTAGGGGCTGGGCCCGACCGGGTAGGACGACGACCCCACCCGCTCTTGCTCGATCCGATAGCTCCCGTGGTTGAGCTGGGCGAGGTAGTCGATCGCGGCCTCGCCGACCCGGCCGGAGATACTCGCCTGCTCGACGAGCCCGTCGGTGAACACGAAGTAGCCCTGGCGACCCTCGTCCTCGATCCGCACCACGCCGCAGAGCGACTCCTCCTCGAGCGCGTTGAGCAGGTCGGCGCCCGACACGATCCGCAGGTCGCCGTGGCGCGGGACCGGACCGCTGGAGGCGATCGGCACGCGCAGGCGCTGGGTGAGCATGTTCTGCGGCTGGAGCATGTCCTCCGGGCGGAACTGATAGGTGCCGGTCTTGAGCTGGGCCACGTGCTCCATGGCCGCGCGCCCGGTGAGGCTGGCGAAGAAGGCCTTGATGCACTGCCCCTCTTCGAGGAGCAGGCGCCCGTTGAGCCCGCCCGAGCGGATCTCGAGCACCCCCGAGCTGCGCTGGCGGTGCAGGCGCTGGAGCACGTCGCCGCCGCGGGTGGTCGCGAGGTCGCCCTCCAGGGGCAGCGGGGCGTCCGACGCCGTGGCGTCCATGGCGGCGAGGAGCTCGTCGACGGCCCCGCGCGAGACGCTCCCGCTCGAGCTCGGCGAGAGCGACGCCGCGACGGCCGGGGCTGGAGCCGGCTCGGGAGGCTCGGCCGAATTCAGGCGCTCGATCCGCTGGGTGTCGGCCTTGGCGATCGTCTCGAGCTCCGGCTCGATCCGCAGCTCGTTGACGTAGAGGTACTGCAGCACGTAGCTCTCGCCGAGCCGGATCCGGTCGCCGCTGCGCAGGGGCTGAGGGTCGTCGCGGGTGATCGGCTTGTTGTTGAGGTAGGTCCCGTTGCTGCTGCGGATCTCGCACAGCAAGGGCCGCGGGGGGTCGTGGTCGTCCCAGTCGAGTTCCGCGTGCTGGCGTGAGACGGTGGGCGAGCGGACCACCAGGCTCGCGCGGCGGTCGCGCCCGATCACGAACAGCTTGCCCGGGTCGAGGGGGATCGGGTCGCCGCTCTCGGGGAGCAGCAGGTGCACGCGGTCGTCGCTGCGGCGCTGGAAGCGAGACTTCTTGTTGCCGAGCGTACGTGGCTCTTCGTGCCCCGGAGCCTTCCCCGCGGCTCGTCGCCCGAGCTTGGCCTGGCAGTAGAAGCACTCCCCGCTCTTGGTGGGAGTGAGCCGGCCGCAATTCGTGCACTTGACTACGTTTAGCGCCACGATGGCCCCGTCACCCCCTGAGGCTAGCCGGCGGGGAGGCCCCCCGCAAGCGCAACTCCCTTGCACGCGGGAGATTCCGACGCGCGGCGCGCTTCGCGCCCGCGCGCTGGGCCCGCGCGCCGACCCTTCGGGCGCGTGCAAAAACTATGCGCGCCGCGGCGGGCCGGGGCACCGACGGGGCAAGTGCTAGCCCTGGGTGCCGCTGCTATGGTGCGAGAGGGGTGTGGTTCCCCCTGACCATGACGCACACCAAGCTCGCCGTCGGCTCTGAGATCCAGGTCCCCTTGGACGACCAGCAGGTCCACCGAGGGGTCGTCCAGCGCCTCCGGGCTCGCGGCGGCCAGGGATACGTCTACGCGATCGTGTTCGACAACGGGATCCCGGCCGTGCTCAAGGTGCCGGGTCCGTCAGGGCTGGTGGGCAACGAGGTCGAGCGCCGGATCCTGGGGGCGCTGCCCCCGCACCCGAACATCGTGCGCATGCTCGGCACGACCCAGATCCAAGGGGTCGACTGCCCGCTGCTCTCCTGGGGCCACGAGAACCCGTTCTTGCGGCTCAACGACGACCTGCTGCGCCAGGCGACCAAGAACTTCCGCGGGCTCTCGCCGCGGACCCCGCTGCCCGCGACCACGGCGATCGAAATGATCTACGAGGTCTTGCTCGCCCTCGAGCACATGCACAAGAGCGGCTTCGTCCACGGGGATATCAAGTCGGCCAACGTCATGGTCGAGGTCGAGGGCAGCGAGACCCGGCTGACCAACTACGAGTATTTCAACGCGCTGCAGCAGCGCGGCTACCGCACCATGCTCGTGGACTTCGGCAGCGTGCGCAGCGCGGAGTTCCTCGAGAGCATGGACCAGCGCGACGAGGCGGTCGCGCCCCCCGAGTTCACCCCGCTCTACGCCCCGCCCGAGGTGTTCCGCGGCGTCGGCGAGAGCAAGGGCGGACCCGCGGTCGACGTCTACCAGGTCGGCGTCATGCTCTACCAGTGGATCTCGGGCACGCCGCCCTACGAGCACGTCGCGCCGGGCCTCGTGCGCGAGGGGCTGACCAAGCGCCTGGTGGAGATCAAGGAGCAAGAGCGCACCGGCAGCGTGCGCCCCTGCGACCCGATCAAGCTCAAGGCCGCGCGCCAACACGACGTCGTGTTCGCCGAGGCCTTCGCCGCGCAGCGCCTGCGCGACCACTTCTTCGAGGACGTGCTCACGATCATTGGCTTCGCGACCGCGGCCGACCCGCAGTCGCGGCCGAGCGTGTCGGCGCTGCGGGCCGAGGTCGAGCGCCTGTTCGAGCTCGAGCGGCCCAAGGCCGACCACGGGCTCAAGATCGTGACCGCCTGGAACCCGCGCTGGCACCTCACGCGGATCAACCGGCTCTCGGTGGCCTCGCGGGTCCCCGACGGCGAGGAGCCCCCGCCCTCGCGCGAGTTCGCCCCCGCCGCCTTCCGCGGAGAGCCCGAGACCACGAGCGAGCCGCCCCCCGAGCCGAACCCGCGCCTGCAG
>JAGQRJ010000006.1 GCA_020425635.1 Planctomycetota bacterium
CGAGACCGCCGGCAACAAGGCCGAGGCCGCGCGCCGCCTGGGGATCACGCGCTACGCGCTCTACCGCACCCTGCGCCGCCTGGACATCGACCTCGACGAGGCCGACGCTGGGGTCCGCGGACTGCGCACCGCGGCCGCGGTCAACTGAGCGCGCGCGGCGCGACGGGCCGGGCTACTTGCCCTCGTCTCCGTCGTCGTCGCTCGACTCTTCCTGGAGCTTGACCTTCTCGCCACGCGTGAGCGGGATCGCGCGCGCGCGGCGCGCCTTCTCGGCCGAGGTCAGGATCCGGATCCGCAGCACGAAGACCACGTTGGTGCGCTGCTCGAAGTCGTCGGTCGAGCCGAAGAACTTGCCGAGGAAGGGAATGTTCCCCAACAGCGGCACCTGGCGCTTGTCCGTGCGCACCTGCCGATCGAGCAGTCCGCCGATCACGAGCAGCTCGCCGTTGCGAATGTCGACCCGGGTCGCCGCGCTGCGCTCGCCGATCACGGGCACGGGGATCCCGCCGCTGGGGCTCAGCTCGAAGCGCACCACGTTGCTCACCAGAGGCTTCACGTCGACGGTGATCGCGTCGCGGCCGACCACCGTGGGCGTGACCTCGAGGTTGACCCCGACGTTCTCGTAGCGCGTGGTGATCCGCGTGTTGTTGGGCCCCTGCAGGAAGAAGTCCTGGATCGGGAGCTTGATCGCGGTCTTGAGCAGCGCCTTCTGCCCCGAGCGGCACACGATCCGTGGCGACGAGACGATCTCGGCGTAGCCCTCGGTCTCGAGCGCGCGAATGATGAACTCGAAGTCGCCGAACTTCTCCACGACCTCGCCCACGCTGGCGAAGTTGAGGTTCGCGCCCTGATACGGCGCCGCGCTCGGGGTCAGGCTCTGGAGGAAGCTGTTGGAGTTGAACTGGCCGCCGTAGCGGCGGAGGAGGGTGTTCCCCGCGGGCGCGCGGTCGACGAGCAGCTCGAAGCCGTATTCGTAGCCGTCGCTCTCGAGGATCTCGATCACCCGCGCTTCGATCTCGACCTGCGGGGGCACGACGTCGACCTGCTCGAGGACCCGCTCCAGCACCGGCAGGTTCTCGCGGGTCTCGGTGATGATCATCATGTTGTGCTGCGGCACCTGGACGATCCGCGCCTTGGCGGTCTTCCAGTTCTTGAGGATCGCCTCGAGCTCGGGCCCCGACTGGCTCCGGACCCGGTAGAAGCGGGTCAGGTAGCCCTTGAGGTCGCCGCTGCCCTCCTCCATCACGAAGTCGCGGGGGAGCAGGCCCTCGACCGTGGGGAAGTCGACGAAGTCGGTGGGGGGCGGGTCGGGGTCGCCGGCGGGCGGGACGCCCTCCTGGGCGATCACCAGCTCCTGGGGCGCGTCGGGGGTCGGCTCGGCGGGTGGCGACGCGCAGCCTGCCACCGCCGCGAGCGCGCACAAGGCGCCCGAAAGCGCCGTGGATCGTCTCCGCTGCTGCTCGCGGTTCACCCTCGCCCCGCTCTCGCTCGCGGGCGCCCGGCCTGGGGCCGGACGCCTCGCTTCGTGTTCGGGATCAGGCGGAGCCGGCGCCGAGAGGCGCCGAGACCCCGCCTGGCTCCCGCTAATCCGCGCTGCTGTGCGAGCGCTCACGGCGCCCGCGTCCGCCGCGGTCGCCGCCGCCGCGTCCGCCGCGGTCGCCGCCGCCGCGTCCGCCG